>JABIPV010000368.1 GCA_018699075.1 Kordiimonadaceae bacterium
GAACGCTGATAGATATATTAGGTAGTCTTCAGGATGGATTTAAAACAAGCACAGGTCATGAAGGACTAGATTTACTCGTCAATCGTGGCGGTATTCAAAGCATGATGTGGACGTTATCACTTGCGTTATTTGCACTGGCACTCGGTGGTATATTGGATGTCACAGGATATTTAACAGTTCTTCTTAAGAAAACACTTTCCAATGTGAAAACAGTATTTTCGGGCATGCTTACTGCGATGTGCACTGGATTAATATGCTGCTTAAGTATGGGGGAAACATACATTTCTATCATTGTTACGTCGCAATTGATGAAAAAGAAATTTGAAGAAATGAAATTTAAGCCATATTTACTTTCCCGTAGCATCGAAGAAAGCACAACCCTGCCATCTTCACTGGTGCCATGGTCGATGCCTGGTGCGTTTTATTTTGGTGTGCTTGGAGTGCCGGTAATTGAATATGCACCTTGGGCTATATTAAATTACCTGAATATGTTTGTATCGCTCGGTATGGCATATTTTGGATATGGTATCTTTAAGAACAGAAAAGATTAAGGTATTCCAATAATTTTATGAGTTTGTAGGCTGAGGCGCCATTTTGGGTGGGCTTGGCAATATTCTATGACGGAGTCAGTATGATCTTTACCTTCTTCATCAAGTGGTTGAAGAAAATAATGATCAAATTTTAAATGTGCTACGTCTTCTGGCTGAACGTTTTTCTGTGGGTAAACGAGTTTGAGTTCATTGCCTGTAGTTTGAACCATTTTATCCATTATCTTTGGACTAACGCAAACCCAATCAAGCTCTTCTGGTGCTTCTACTGTACCATTGGTTTCAACGGCGACTTCAAAACCTGCCGCTTGCAAGGCTTTGATAAGCGGGGCGTTTAATTGTAAAAGCGGCTCACCGCCTGTGCAGACGATATAAGGCTTGCCACCAGTGGGCCAAAGAGCTTTAGCAGCGTTTGCCAAGTCCTGCGCCGTTTTAAACTTACCGCCACCATCGCCGTCCGAGCCGATAAAATCAGTGTCACAAAATGTACAGTCGGCTGTTGCGCGGTCCTTTTCAAGACCAGACCATAAATTGCAGCCACTGAAGCGGCAAAATACGGCGGCACGGCCTGTCTGTGCACCTTCACCCTGCAAGGTATAGAAAAGTTCTTTGACGCTGTAAGTCATGATTGATACTCGATCGGATCATTTCTTCCTGCTTCCATAAAACCTTTAAGACGCAGTAAGCAGCTATCGCACTGACCACAGGCAACGCCCTTATCATCTGGATCATAGCAGCTTGTGGTCAAACCATAATCAACACCGAGCTCTATGCCCGTTTTGATAATTTCCGCTTTAGTAAGATCAATAAGGGGAGTTTTTATGCGAACACCTTGTTCATTTTCTACGCCGACTTTTGTGGCGAGGCGGGCCATGTTCTGAAATGACGCGATATATTCAGGACGACAATCTGGATAACCACTGTAATCAAGCGCATTAACACCTATGAAAATGTCGTCGCTTTTTAATGTTTCCGCATAAGCAAGTGCAAAGGAGAGGAAGATCGTATTGCGGGCAGGGACGTAGGTTACAGGAATTTCTTCTTCCATTTCGTCTTCACTTCGCCCTTTGGGTACATCAATATCAGCCGTTAGTGCTGAACCACCGAATGCACGCAGATCAATATCAATAATTACATGACGTTTAAGATCCATAGCTTTTGCCACGCGTTCAGCAGCATCAAGTTCATGTGTATCGCGCTGTCCATAACGAAAGCTAAGGCCATATACTTCAAACCCTTCGCTTTGTGCGATGGCGACACATGTGGAGCTGTCAAGGCCACCACTTAAAAGGACAACTGCTTTTTTCGCTGACATAGTTTTATTCCAAATTATTTGCTCGAAATTTATTTTGCTTGAAATACCCTAAATTAAAGCATATTTCCACAAGATTATCATGACTATTGAAAATTCCTATTATATAAGGGGAATAATATTCATAAATTATTGGACTTCTAATGCCCTTATCCGCCTCTGTTGCGCGCGAAAAAATCCATACACGTAATATCGAACTTACCGGTTATGAACGTGAAGATGGTTTATGGGATATTGAAGCCCATATGACGGACGTAAAAACATACGGTTTTGATAACAAATTTAGGGGGCGAGTTAACCCTGGTGATCCAATTCATGAAATGTGGGTGCGCCTGACGGTTGATCAATCTTTTATGGTCGTCGATGCAGAAGCCGTTACAGAAAACCATCCTTTAGAAAATTGCCCCAATATCACGAGCGTATATAAAGAACTAATTGGTATTCGCATTGGTAGAGGCTGGCGCCGGGCCATAAACGAAAAAGTACGGGGACGGTTGGGTTGTACGCATATTACGGAGCTACTTCAACAGTTGGCGACGGTATCCTTTCAATCAATGATCGGTAGATTAAAGAAAAAAGAAGGCCACGGCGATCCTGCAGCGCATTTTAAACCGTTGATTATTAATACCTGTCATGCATGGGCCGATGATGGTGAAGCGGTTAAGGATCATTTCCCTGATCATTATAAAGGCGATTAATCTTTGATTTTATGATCTGATAAGTTTTTATCCGCTTTATTTACTTTCAATATCTCAAGCTTCTTTTCAAGTTTAGTTCTGCCGAATTTAAGACGGTTTTCGCTGGCTTGTTTTTCTTTTTCGGCTTTGGTGTTTTTCTTTTTGGCTTTGCTAAAACTTATAATATCAGACATTTTAATTTTTGGGCATTTTAAAATGCCGAACCAATTCTGAAAAGGACACTGGTTGTATCGGGAATTAAATTTGTATGACCAGGGTTTAATTGATGAAGTAAATTAAGACGCATTGAGGCACCAAAAATATTACTAATCGAATAAGAGAGTTCAAAATCACGTTCCGTTGCCCGTGGTGATAAAGCAAATGTATTATACGCCATGGTAAATTGATTAGATTGATAATTGCGGCTAATAACGCTACCGACTGTGGCAGTACCACCTGATAATCTTAAGGGTTGGCTTACAGTAAATGATAGTTGATCATTTTTCGTAAATAGAGAACTTGATTTTATGCCGGCAAGGTAGCTGTATGATTTTAATGAACTTATGTTTCCTAAAATGCTGCTTGCGCTGGCAGAAACTTTCGTCATTCCGTAAGTAGCATTTGCATAAAATTCAATATTATCTGAGAGCCAGAAATTGAGTTTAGCACCGGTAAAGGTGGTTCTCGCACCCGTGCCTATTTCTAAGGCACCACGGGATACACTACCAAGAACACTGCCTTTTTCCTGAAGCATTCCAAGGTCAAATGTTAATGATAAACTATCGGTAAGGTTATGTCGAAAACGATTTAAGACAAGGGCACTTTTCACAGTGATGTTTTGCGAAAAAAGCAATGGGTCATATTTTACGTTGCTCGATGAAAAAGCAACTTCATAAGTGCTTTTTTTACCGTACGGTGTTCGAAAGGAAATTGCTTTATTTTGATTTGCAGGAATTAGCGAGCTAAAGCCATGTTTATTTGGTGCCATATAATCATCAGGACGATAATCATCAAGCATTTCTGCCATGGACATACCACTGGCAAATTTAGTTGACCTTTGATTACCAAGATCATAAGTCAACGACATTCTGAGATCTTTTACTTGTTGGTTATTGATGTTTTGATGGTTAAAGTATCTCTTATTGATTTCTGAAAACTGATCATCTAAACGCCAAGCCATTTTGACCGATGCTTTTTCATTTAAACTAACTGAATGCTGACGAAACTGGGTGCCGCCTTCAATAAAATTATCCAAACTAAAAGAATTTTGCGGAAGATAAATTCCCTGACTTAAATCAACACTAAAAGAACGGTCATATTTATCGAGCACCATTACATTTTCTAAAGCACTTCCAAATGAAATATCCGCGCCAAAAGCGCCGCCAGATAAAATCATATTTTGACTTGAAACATTACCATCTGATCCAATTGAAATTCTTTCAATGGAACCAGTACCCGCAATGGACAATATCCCTTTTGCTTGGAAAGCACTTTCTAAATTTATAAGCCCGCGGCCATAAATATTATCAATCCCCGGATCACCAAGGTCAGTAGCAGTGGTAAAGAGAAGGTCTGCTGTATCATGAGCATCTAATCCTGGAAACGCTTCCCGAAGAAGAGCAACAGCCCCTGAAATATGCGCGGTTGCACCGGAAGTGCCGGTTGTGTAGGCATATCCACTATCACCACTACCAGGGTTAAAATCTGGTACAACTATCCTATTTGCGCCAACGACAAGAAAGACGTTCTTGGCATTTGCACCTGCTTTATAACTAAAGTCAGAAAGTTGATTGTTTGAATCAACAGAACCAGCAACTATTATTTGTTCATTGGACCAAGCGGCATAAGCAACTTCAGCGGATTTTTGGATGCTATCACCTGTACCAGCTGGATCAACACCAACATCAATATTACCTGCTGGTAAAACGATAACGATGTCAGCAGCAACGGCACGTTGCATAGCTTGTTGTAATGGGAAGCTGCTGACACTATCCGATCCTAGACTTTCGTTTACGACGTCGGCGCCATTTGCAATGGCATAATCATATCCTTTGGCAATATCAGAATGTAAAAAAGTACAGGAACCAAATTCTGAACATGTGGCGGAAGTAGTTGCATTAATGGCTAATATCTGAGCGTTAAAGGCGACCCCATGCATATTATTGACATTATTATTGGTAGCATGATCTTGCCTAGCAGCTATAATACCAGCTATTCCTGTGCCATGTCCATTATAGTCATCTGTATCGGCATCACTTCCTGTTGCTACATTGGTACTTGCTGGATGTAATTTACCTGTTAATTCTGGAATTTCGGTAACACCGCTATCAATTACGGCAACGATTATACCGAGGCCAGATATATCATTTTCATATGCCGTTTCGGCTTTCATTTGTTCAAGTGAATAATTTTCCCGGTATTCTGCAGTGTCCCAATCAGGAAGGGGTGTCGGGGTTGGTGTTGGGGTAGGAACAACAACTGGGGGAGTAGCCGCAGCCGGTGACCGCGTTACTGGTCCGCTGCCAGCGCCGCCGCAAGCGGAGGTAATTGAAGCAAGCATAAGAGTATATAAAATATTGTTATATTTTAACTTTTTTAATTTCATTTAATAATTATTACCCACGTTTAATATATATCAATATTATAATGCTCATGAATTATAAAACAAATCATTAATAATAATTAAAATAGAAGTATTTTTATTTTTGCATTAGGAAATATACCATGAATAAATTTCGCAAAATATTAATCATTTATAACCCAAATGCCGGTCAGCGGCACCGAAGCAAGTTTGAGAAAATAATAAAGAAATTAGAAATTGAAAAGATATATTTGCAAGTTGTAGCGACTGAATATGCAGGACATGGTAAAGAAATTGCACGTCAATATTCTGGTGATAATAATTATGACATGATCGTCGCAGCAGGAGGGGACGGTACTATTAATTAAGTTATTAACGGATGTTATGGATCAGATGTTCCATTAGGAATTATACCGCTAGGAACTGCAAATGTGCTTTCTAAAGAAATTGGTCTAAAAAATAATAGAGATCAAATAGTGCAAACGATTTTGTCAGGGCAGGCTGATAAAGTATTTATCCCCAAAATTAATCAACAATATTTTTCATTAATGGCTAGTGTTGGTTTAGATGCATATTCAGTAAAATTCGTCAGCAGTGGTTTAAAAAAAATGGTCGGTGAAGCGGCCTATATATTTTCATTTTTACGCCAACTTTTTAAACCACAAAAAGCAA
>JABIPV010000340.1 GCA_018699075.1 Kordiimonadaceae bacterium
GAAATATTCTTGAAGCGCGTTTACTTTGCCCTCAGTTTCCGGCTGTGTAAGCGCGAACCAATCACGATTAAGATCGAACAGGTAATGATTTACCCGCCCACTTGGCCACGGTTCCTTATGTTCTGCCGTAATATTATGACGTTCTGGCATCAAGCCTTTTGCCTCACGGAATTTATTGACAAATCTATCACGCCCATCAGGGTTTTGTTGCGGGTCAATAAAGGTCACAGAATTTGACATAATATTATCCACCTGTGCCTGATTTGTTGCCGCAAGCAAATGATAGGCCGTCTGCATTGACGCTTCCATCGGTGAAATTTCATTGCCATGAACGCCGTGACTAAGCCAAGTTGTTCCAACTAAACCAGATATAATTTGATCAGCTTCACTTTGATTTGTCACACGCGGATCAGCCAGTTTTTTCATATTTAAACTAATATTTGAAAGATTACTGATGTTATTCGCATTGGAAATTGCAACATACATTAGCGGTCGATTTTCCCATGTTTTACCGTAACTAAAAATCTTTACCCTGTCCGGTGCCGCACTTTCAAGCGCCTGAAAATAGCGCACCATATCCCCATGCGAAGTGATCACATCACCTGATTTATAACCCAGCACCTGTTCAACAGTTGGAATAGAATTGTCATAAGTGGTCCCCGGAATATATTCAAAGTCCTGTGCATTAACGGACGAGAGCGAAAACATAATTACGAATACGAATAGTGATAAATTTGTAAATATTTTAGTCATAAAAAGCCCCTTTTTGTTTCAATTTACCTTAGAGAAACTAACCAGCCAGATCAAGCCTTCTTGCTTTTATCATTGGTGCTGATTAAGCTCTCAACAAAATAGGGAGATTATAATGGAAAAATCATTCACACGGCGCGAATTCGCACTCGGATCAACTACAGCAATCGGTGCCTTAGCCGCAACGGGAATACCCGCTGCTGCACAATCAAACAATGAAAGCATTTATGCGCCTTTTGATGTTCCAAGCGGCAGCAAACAGTTCCATTACCAAAATATCATCAACAATGACGCAGTGCGCATGGACATGCCGATCGGCGTTATTAACGGATCATCCGATGGCCCGACGCTGATTGTCACGGGCGGATTATTCGCTACCGAATATTCCGGTGTCGAAGCCGCCTCACGTATGTACCGTGATTTCGATCCTAAGGATATTTCCGGTCGCCTGATCATTATCCCTGTCATCACCATGGACGCCTTTCAATTTCGCTCCCCCATGTTCAGCCTCACCGCGGGACTTAGCCCTCGCGATGGCAAAAGCTTAAACAGCGTTTTCCCAGGAAACGAAAAAGGATCACCAACAGAAGTCCTCGCCCATTATGTTTTCAATCAACTGGTTCTTAAATCCGATTATCATGTTGATCTTCGTGGCGGCGACCTTGCTGAATCTCATGTCATTCATTCGATCCATCCCAATAATGCATCGGAACAGGTAAACCGCGTTTCAGAAGCCATGTCCCGCGCATGCGGTTATAAATATTATCAAGCCAGAGACGTAGACCCTTCGAGCCTTGTATACGAAGCATCACAAGCAGGTATTCCCAGCATCATCACCCAGTGCGGTCTCGGCTTTAAAACCCAACCCGAAGAAGAATTCATCAATGCCCACATTTCAGGTGTCACAAACATTATGAAACATTTTAGCATGATCGTCGGACGCCCTATCATCCAAAGCAGCCAACAAGAATTCACCATCGGCTTCGATCAAGTCCGCGCCACAACCGGCGGCACCTTCCAAGGCCTAGCCGATCAAGGCGACATCCTAAAAAAAGGCCAGATGATTGGCAGGGTCACCGGATTAGACGGTAGCGTACTCGAAGAACTCCATTCGCCAATCGACGGCGTCGTCCATGAACTTCTCGTACGGCGCGTCGTATTCCAAGGTGATTTGCTTTATAATTTGGTACAGATTAAAAGTTAATCTTCAGGCGTATCAATGATATGAGGTTGCACCAAAATTATTGTCTCAGGCCGTCTTCTGCTTTCATCTACATGTTTGAATAAACTACCAAGCACAGGGATTGAAGTTACAGGGTCGTTCTTTGGTTCTGATATATGGGTCACCAATTGCAGCTGACAATCATCAGGAAATGACGTTGGCGACAAATCATATACTGCACCCAGATGCTTAACGCCTTTTACCGCTGTCTCAAAGCCAAGCATACCCCAAATACTATTGGCGACGCCTTCTATGCCTTCAAATATGGTCCATGTGCCTAAATGGTCACGTCCTGTGGTAATTTCTTGCCCTTCATCATGAAAAACATGTTCGCCATCCACATAATGATCTTCGGTCCAAGACACGGTCAGTTTCCAATCACGGTACATGTTATAGATCAAATAACGCACCGGCAGATAAGTATTTCCGTCTCTATCTTCTATCCACTGGGCATGGAATGTGCCGTTATCTGGCGTATCATCAATTTTCGTACTGACAATCAATTGATCATCACGCCAGCTTGCCCGCACGTCCAAGTCCGTATCTCCTGCCGAAATTCTGGTGAATTTGCCACGTGAACGGTCTTTATCCATTTTCGGGCCGCCGCCACCGCCGCCGC
>JABIPV010000189.1 GCA_018699075.1 Kordiimonadaceae bacterium
ATTCCGACGACCAGGCCAAACTCTTGGCATTGCAATTGGCCGCGGAAGAACAAAGACGTCAAGATACCGAAGATAAATTGAGTGCGCTTAAAAACGTCCATGCCAAAACAGAAGAAGAAGATGCTAAACTTCGTGAATTGGAAAAACAATTGGTGATTGATTTAAATAATGCGAAAGATGAAATTGGCGGTATATTTTCCTTTAAACTCGATGATCGCTTTTCAGTATTAAACCAACGTGATGCAAGATATGTGTCCCAACAACTGGATTATTCCATTGGCGTATTACAATCAGCGTACAGATCATTAACTTTTGATCCCCTTGCTGCACAACTGAAAAAAGATGCTCTAAAAGGTGGTCAAGGTGGACGTGTTCCGCCACATTTGTTAAAACAAATCAGCAATTACCAAGATGGCCTAAACCGCATCAGCGCTCTCGTACCCCAAGGCGGCGTGATTACTTAGCCTTTCCTTCATATATGAGTAATTAAGAAAATTAATAATAAATATGATTTTAGTAAATTAAATTTACTTATCATGTTAGAAATTTAACATGAAAACTATCTAATTAAAGATGTCAAAAAATAATTATTTTATAGCCATTATAGAGAATTAAGTATCATGAGCACTACATCTAGGTTTGACCCGAAATCTCCCCTACCCCATAAGCAGGCATTTTTCCCAATGGTGGAAACATATTTCAATGCCGGTGTTCAACACCCCCTAAGCCGAGGCTGTTTAAAAGCAATTGAAGAGTATGTGGCATATAAAGGTTTTCATACAGAGAATAACTTTGATCCAATTGCAATGCGTGAAAAAGTAAAAGAACAATTTGCAGAACTCATTAATGCTGACGCACAAGAAATATCATTTGTTGGCAGCACCACTGCTGGCGAAAATTTAATAATTCAGGCTCTTCAACTCATAAATAAAGGCGGCCGCGTTGTTACAGATGACCTCCATTATTTTGGCTCTTACCAAATTTATGGCGAACTCGAAAAACGTGGTGTAGAAGTTATCACCATTCGTCATAAAGATGGCATCATTGATATGGCTGATTATGAAGCCGCCATCACCGATGATACTACTTTGGTCGCCGTGTCTGGTGTTTCAACATTTAATGGTTTCGCCCATGACCTAAAACGCATTTGCGAAATAGCTCATCGTAAAAAAGCCTATGTTTATGCAGATATGATACACCAAATCGGTGCTGTTCCATTTGATGTTAAAGACACTGATGTAGATTTTTGTTCTTGCGGTAGTTTTAAATGGCTTATGGCAGATCAGGGAATTGGTTTCATATATGTAAAGAAAAACCTTCTTGAACAAATTGAAAGACCTTGGTTTGGAAAACGTCAAGTTAAAAACCTCACCACTCACGTATTTCCAGGTGATGAAGCTAATAGCAAGATACCATATGAATATGACCTAGATGAAACCACTGATGGTTATTTCTCAGTTTGGTCGGAACCAAGAATAGTTATCGCCCAATTACATTATTCACTTTCTTACTTACTAGAATGCGGTGTAGAGCGCATAATGAAATACCGCCAGCCGATGATTGATTATTTACAGACAGCAATACCAAAGTTAGGATTTAAGCCACTTACATCAAAAGAAAGCCCTGCTCCTATTTTGGCATTTGAATGTGATAACGCACATAAAAAGTTAGGCCCTTTATTCAAAGAAGCAAAAATTTCAGCAAGTCTTTATAAAGGTCATTTCCGCGTTGCGATATCAGTTTACAACGACATGGAGGATGTAAAATACTTGATTGACACTTTAAAGAAGTTATAAGCTAATTCGATTGATTATAATTGTTGAGCCATCCTAAGAACTCATCCCAGTCAAGTGGCTCACTGATAAGAAAACCCTGAAATTCGTCACATTCGTATTTTTTAAGAATATCGGACTGTGCTTTTGTCTCGACACCCATAACGACAACCCGAAAGTCCATACTTTTTCCAAGCATGATAATTGATTTTAATATGGCTGTGCTTTTAGGATCTGACGGTACATCTTTCAAAAAATGACGATCAATTTTAATTTCATCTACTTTTAATTTACTCAACACAGATAAGCTGGAAAATCCCACTCCAAATCCATCTATTGAAATCCTAAATCCATAGCTTTGTATTTCAAAAAGAAGTGCCGCTGCCAGTTCTACATTTTCAGCAATAACATTTTCACTTACCTCTAATGTAAGATTACTGCTCTTTCCTTTTGATTCCGTGACCAGCTTATGAAGTGTTGATAATAAAGATGCGCCATTTTTAAACTGTACGTCAGAAATATTAACGGAAATCGGAACATCAATGCCTTTTTCTTGCCATTCAATACCTAGCTTATGCGCTTTTTCTAGCACCCAGTCACCAATTTTTAGAATTAGATTACTGTTTTCGGCAATCGGAATAAACTCATCTGGCGTAACGATAACACCATCAATA
>JABIPV010000066.1 GCA_018699075.1 Kordiimonadaceae bacterium
AGCTTCGGCGCAATTGCGCCAAGGAGATGTACATACAGATTCTGAGGCGGTTGCGGAACTTGCACATTTTGCGACCCTATATGATGATAAGGCTGGCTGGCAACAAAGAGCAAAGTTGATCCGTACTGGAATCCTTGAAGGCGCGGGACTTGATACTTTTCCTGAGCGATCACCTCTCAATCCCGTCTCTCATTCTGGTCGAAGTTATCAAGGCTATACGGTTGAAAATATAGCCATAGAAAGTATGCCCGGTGTATTTGTGACCGGAAGCCTCTATAAACCCACAGGCAAAGGTCCTTTCCCCGCTATCCTCAGCCCACACGGTCATTGGAAAGAAGAGGGTGATTACGGTCGATACCGTGCAGATATGCAATACCGTGCTGCAACACTCGCGCGGATGGGATCAATGGTATTCACGTATGATATGGTCGGATACGGCGATATGGGTAAAGTAGGTTGGGTTCATGAACATCCTTATACACTTGCCTTGCAGCTTTGGAATTCAATACGTTTGGTCGATTATTTAGAAAGCCGTGATGATGTGGACACGGCGCGCATCGGTGTGACCGGGGCATCTGGCGGTGGAACGCAGACTTTTTTACTTACCGCCGTTGATGACCGCATTGCGGTTTCGGTCCCAGCTGTGCAGGTTTCGGCTCATTTCTTTGGTGGCTGCATAGGGGAAAGCGGCATGCCGATACATGTTCGGGGTACTCATACCACCAGTAATGTGGAAATCGCCGCTCTTGCCGCACCACGACCTATGCTTTTAATCTCTGATGGTGGTGACTGGACCCGAAATGTGCCGGAGGTCGAATTTCCGTATATTCAGCGGGTTTATGATCTAATGGGCGTAGAAGGAAATGTTGAAAACGCCCATTTCGCAGATGAAGGGCACGATTACGGCGCAACCAAACGTCAACCTATGTACCACTTTTTCGCAAAGCATTTTGACCTCTCCCTAGAGGGAATGTTAACGGATGACGGACGTGTTGATGAAAGTGATGTGATAATTGAGCCACCAGAAAAGCTTCATGTTTTTAATGCGAACCATCCACTACCGACACATGCGATCCTCAGTAATATTGAAAAGTTCTAAAACTAAAAAAGACCAGAGTTCATCTGGCCTTTCTAATTTAGTTTGTGTCTTTTTCATTCAGTTTCTTTGGCAACTTCATAGCCACCAAAGCTACCCATTGGTCCGGGGAATACCACTGGGCTTTCCGCACCATCTTTGGCAACGGCGACCACACCAAAGTAATAGTTATCAATTACGAGGTTTTCAAAAGTATAAGTGTCCACATCACCAACATATTTGCTATATGTCCATTTTGGTTCATCCGTATAACGCCAATAAACTTTATAGCCCGCAAGGTTTTCTGCCATCTGGCCTGTTGGTTTATTCCAACTGATAACGGCGGAAGCACGTACGGCACCTTGTAAGGTCACATCGGCTGGAAAAGGTGGCGCCGCTGCCATTTCAGCAAGGCTGACAATATTGAGTGAAGTAAGTTTAGCTGCATATTCAAAGTTCACACCTTCGATAACGTCGCCATATTCGCGTCCATCTTCAACGCGGATGTCTTGGTGCTGACGGTCATAATGTTCATGGGTTTCCATGATCCGTACGCCGGGAATACCAACAGCATTAAACGGACGGTGATGACCCCCACGGCCAAATCGATCAAGGCGGTAAACAACCATGACGTCAAGGTTTGGAATATATTTATCAGCTTGACGGTCAATGAAACGGGCAATATTGCGTGACGGGCTATCCACTTCACCACCACTAAAACGGCGCATACGGGCTTCTTCGGGTGTTTCAACATCGCGTGTGCCTTCGGAAAAAACCCGGGCGGTTGTGTTGTCTGTGACGCCATCAATACCGGTAATATTACCGATCATATCGTTATTAAGAACCGCTTTAATGCGCCAATCATTTGCCAGCGCGTGTTTTGCAACAATTTGACCACCGAACAATCCTTGTTCTTCACCGGAAAGACCCATGTAAATAATTGACCCGGCAAATTTATGCTTGCTTAGCACCCTTGCAGCTTCAATTACGCCTGCCATACCGGAAGCATTATCATTTGCACCTGGGCTTTCATCCACGCCATTAAGGGGATCAGAAATCCGGCTATCAATATCGCCGGACATGGCAACATATCGCTCACCATCAAGTGATCCACGTTGAATGGCGATTACGCTGACAACTTCTGTGGGTTCGGGTATCCGGCGTTCACCAGAAATAGTGTCGCCGATATACATTACTTCTAAGCAATTTCCACATTCGGCACTAATTTTTTCAAATTCTGAAAATATCCAGCGCCGCGCAGCACCAATGCCACGTGTTTCTGACTTCGTATCGGAAAGCGTATGACGTGTACCGAAACTGACCAATTTACGAATGTCTGTTTCAATCCGCTCTGATGATACATCTTTCACCAACTGGTGAATCATCGGTAATTCACCAGGTGGCACCATTTGTGCATTTGATGCTGTTACGGCAAATGCAAGTCCTGTTGCCGCTATTGCCATACGCTTTAAGTATGATGGCATATTATCTCTCCCATATTATTATATTTCACTACCTATAAAACCGTATCGCACCACATACGTCAACCAATTGATTGCAAATATGGGCGTGGCGTATTAAAAATAGAGAGGGAAGAAGATAAGGGAATAAAATATGAGAAAACTTATATTAATCTTGGGTGTGGTTTTATTAATATTACCAAATGTAGTTTTGGCAAATGAAGCAGAACTTGAAGAAATACTTACACCCTATATTGAACAAATGATGGTGGAGAATAATGTTCAGGGTTTTGTTTTGTCAGTGGTTTCAAAAGAAGGAGTTCTTTATAAAAAACCGTTTGGCGTTAAAAATATCTATACCAATGAACCTGAAACCAATAAGTCGCTTTTTCACATGGCATCGGTGACCAAAACCTTTGTTGCTACAGCCCTAATGCAGCTTCATGAACAGGGTATGCTTGATGTGGATAAACCGGTTGTTGATGTGGTGCCCTATTTCGTGCTGGTGGATAATAGATATAAGGATTTAACAGTGCGGCAGTTTGCAAGTCATATATCGGGCATGCCTGATTTCGATAGCAATCCGTGGCATGATCCTGATTATGATGAAGAAGCGCTAGAACGCTTTGTGCGTAATTTCATTTCCCATAAATTTTTGACCCATGCGCCAGAAACCAATTTTGAATATTGTAATACTGGATTTGAGCTTTTAGGCGATGTTATTGCCAAAGCATCTGGAATGTCTTTCGAAGATTACGTATGGGAGAATATTCTGCTACCTCTAGGAATGGTGGATAGCACACTGCTTATTCAGTCAGCGGACATGACTAATTTAAATAGTTTACACCGCCCGAAAGACGGCGAATTGCGTGTAGCGGATGTTTATCCCTATAACCGTATGCATGGGCCAAGTTCAACTCTGATTTCCAATATCGACGATATGGGCCGCTGGGTGAGGATGAATTTAAATGGCGGCACATTGGAGGGCAATCGAATTCTCAAAGAAGAAACTTTAAAAGCCATGTGGCAACCAGCCCTTGGGAAATTTGATCAAGTTGGCTTTACATGGCAGCGCCGTATACAGCAAGGCCATCAAACTATTTTTCATGGCGGTAATGATGGGTATAAATCTTATGTGATTATGATCCCCGACCTTGATATTGGATTTGTGATGATGTCAAATACAACAACACAGCCTTATCATGATTTTGCCCAAAGTATTGCTGATAAACTTATTGAATATAAAGGAAAATAAGAATGAACACTGCCTCTACAAGAAGAGAAACCGACGTTAAGAAATTAATGAAATATGTACGTTCACTGGCGGGTCCTGTAAATGTCAGTACGGAAAACCTTGATAAAATTAAAGATGCAATGGTTGATATAGCAGATAAAACGGAACTTTGGTGCGAAGAAGAATTCCCTGCGCCAAGAGGCGATAAAGTACAAACGAGGTATCTTATCACGCAAGATGATGATGACAGTTATGCTCTTTACTTAAATGTTATGCATACGGGTAAAGTGGCCCCGCCCCATAATCATACCACATGGGCGTGCATTAGCGCGGTTGAAGGTGAGGAATACAATTATCGCTTTGAAACAGAAACTGACGGGCCGTTGCTGCCGGGTGAGCGGGTAATAAATCAAACTGAAACCATCATTGTAAAACCAGGAATGGGTATTGGACTGCTTGCTGATGATATTCATTCCATTGCCATACACGAAGGCACAAGTACGCGCCATCTTCATCTTTATGGACGGGGGTTAGAAACATTGGATAAGCGTTTAATGTGGGATAAAGACCATACGAAATGTGAATATTTTGTCATGGATGTTAAAACCACCAAATAAAAGAGTCACGCTCTGCAATGTGTTAACTTATTAAAAAGGCGGCTAGTTAAGCCGCCTTTTCTTTTTATTCAGGTTTTTGCCATCTTAGTATGGGCTTTCTTGCGGCGGCGGTTTCATCTAACC
>JABIPV010000065.1 GCA_018699075.1 Kordiimonadaceae bacterium
TAATAGCCTCCCAATATTTTTTTAGGTTAAATCAGGATTCAATCTTCTTTAACAATTAGTTAACAGCACTTTATAGCAAGTGATTCGCGCTGTCTTTAAAAAAATGAATCCGAGTCGTTTTTTTTCAATTCCGAGTCGTTTTAATGTAATTTTTCTACTTTAAGCTTTAAAAATCATTAAAAATTCTCCTTAAACCAGTTACTCATACTTGCAATAATTCCTAAACTTGTTTTCTTCTGTTCTGTAAAATGTAGTTCTTCCGGCTTCAACGAAGCGTAAATAAGCAGTCCTGCACCCGTCGCAAAGCCTGCACCAGCCGTTGTATCGGCGAGCCCATCCACATTAAGCGGTCGCCCTAAACGGACATTGCATTTAAAGACTTTCTTTGCAAGTTCTTCAATGCCGCCTAATTGGCTCCCCCCTCCAGTAATGATCAAGCGTCGACCAGCTGTATTTTCAAGTCCCGCCGCCTTTATTTTATCGCGTACAATTTCAAAAATCTCTTCTACCCGCGGCTCGATAATAGAGGTTAACATTCGCCTAGGGATCGTCGTGACTGTTTCTGCATCATTATCACCAACTTGCGTGACATCAATGTGATTACGTGCCGTAGAAACGCCAGAAAGACAATTGCCAAACAATGTTTTTAACCGTTCGGCGCTTTGAAGCGGTGTTGATAATCCTTGCGCAATATCACGGGTCACATGACTACCACCAAACGGGATCATATCACCATAAATAAATTCATTATATTGAAAGGCGGCAATGCTGGTCACGCCTCCGCCCAGATCAATACAGATGCTACCAAGTTCTAATTCGTCAGACACTAAAGTCGATAATCCTGAAGCATAAGGAGAAAATACAACGCCCACTAAATTTAAATGGCACCGGTTTATGCATGTTTGTAAATTTCTTAGCGGGCTGATATTCGCAGATGTTACATGCATTTCTACACCCAACACTTCACCAAACATTCCTTTAGGATCTTTTACGCCTCCAACACCATCTATGGTGAAACTAGCCGGTCGAGAATGGATGATATATTTTTCCTGATCATTCAAATGGTGTCGCCCAGCGTCAAGTACCCGTTCTATATCATTATCACTTATCTCATGCCCAGCGACCTTCACTTCCACATTAAGCTGTGTAGATTTAGGTTCACCCGAAGAAATATTGACCATCACATCTTCTATCGGATCACCACCCGCCATTTTTTCAGCTGCATCTACAGCAGTACGGATAGCATTTTCCGTTTCTTCCATGTCAACAACAGTACCCAGGTTTAAACCTCTGGATTCCCGATGTCCTATTCCGATTACGCGTGGGCGGTTTGACCCCTCGCCAACTTCAGCAATAAAACAACATATTTTATTACTGCCGATGTCTAAAACTGCGATGCTTCTATCTCGCATTTTAAATATCTTCCCCTTTTCCACTTGTTTTCGCCATCAGACGTCTACGGTCTGCCTCATCAGGAGTTAATCTAACCACCGTTTTTCCTTTCACGCGAAAATCAACGGCAAGAATATTTCTTGCCAATAATTGCTCACTTTTTTCAAATTTTAATAAATTAACCCAGGCATTTTTCATTTCATACTCAGGAAGCATAATTTTGATGCCATTATTTAAAATCAAATCCCAACGCCGCCCGCCAACCCAGCTGGCGGTTTCAACCCTATTAAAAAGATCATTACCATTTTTCACAATAATCAATAAATTTTCAAGTTCCCGATCAGCTCCAGCCCCACTGATCATCGGAAGATCAGAGAAATATTCCAATTGTTTATCCGTAATTTTGAAGCCTTCATCAGATAGCAACCATAATTTATTATCAATCTGCCATAAAGCGGCTGGTTGATGCTCAATTACATTTACGACTAATGTATCTGGCAACTTACGTGTAATAGTCGCGGTTTTTATCCACTCAAGAATTTCGATCCGTTCTTTTATGGCATTAATGTCTATTGCCAGTAATGGATCTCCAAGTGATATATTCAATGTTGCATCAATTTCTTCGCCTGTTGTTTGCAATTCACCTTCAATATATATTTCTTCAACTGTCAGCCCTGCATCAATAAGGCTATCTTCCACTTTCGTTTCTGCATTATTAAACCATGTCTCCACACTGCCACTTTGCCAAAGATATATAGACCCAACAGTAGCAATAGAAATTCCAAGAACTGAAATAACACGAATAGTGGATTTCACAAGGCGACGACGACGTAAACTCTTGGCTTCTTTTTCGCCTCTTTTAGAAATGGTTTTTTGCGGATTTTGTTTTATCGCTCGCATGATGCATCCTCCATCATCCATTCAACTAAATGATCAAAGTCCATTCCGATATATTTTGCTTGTTCCGGAACCAATGACAATGGGGTCATGCCAGGTTGAGTGTTGGTTTCAAGTATATATATATCGTCACCGTCCATTCTAAAATCTGAACGGCTAACGCCTCTACACCCTAATATATCATGGGCTTGAACGGCCATATCCATAATAGCTAAATTTTCACTATCCGAAAGATCGGCAGGTAGGATATGATCCGTCATACCATCTTGATATTTTGCTTTATAGTCATAAAATCCCTGTTTTGGCTTAAGCTCCGTCACGCAAAGCGCCTGCTTTCCCATTACAGAAACGGTAAGTTCACGACCCGGTATATATTTTTCTACCATCAAAGTATCTGAGTTCAGCCATGGCCCTTCATGATCAGGACTAATTTCATCGCCATCACACACGATAACCACACCAACACTAGAGCCATCATTATTAGGCTTAACCACAAATGGCCGCGTCATAGGATCATTTTGATAAAGATCACTGGTGCTCACTATTTTATCCGGGGCACATTTAATACCAATGGAAGCAAATAATTTTTTAGAAAGAACTTTATCCATAGCAAGCGCGGATGATTTTACTCCTGAATGTGTATAAGGAATTTTCATGGTTTCTAATATACCTTGCACGCAACCATCCTCACCCCATGTACCGTGTAGCCCGTTAAATACGGCTTCGGGGTTAAGGGTTTTAAGGACATTATATATATCGTGATCAACATCTATTTCCGTGACCGTGTATCCTACATTTCTTAAGGCAAGGGCGATAGCAGCTCCACTCACCAATGAAACTTCACGTTCGTTTGACCAACCACCTTTAAGAACACATACATGGTTATATTTTCTAATTGCCTCGATCATTTCTCGCGCCCTATTCTTTTGATCTCCCAGTGCAATTTTACGCCCGAATTATTCATTACCCGTCTGCGTACTTCATCACCAAGTTCTTCAATATCTTTTGACGTGGCTTTCCCTTCGTTGATTAAAAAATTACAATGTTTTTCAGAAACCCTAGCACCGCCGATTTTTAAACCACGGCATCCTGCACCGTCTATCAATTTCCAAGCAGATAACCCTTCTGGGTTTTTAAATGTACTACCCCCGGTTCTTGTACGAAGCGGTTGACTTTCTTCGCGTGTATCGCCGATTTCTTTCATTTTTGTTGCAATAATTGACACATCACCGGGCTCACCTCTTAATGTCGCCTCCGTAAATATGTAATTATCTGGTACAGACGTATGCCGGTAAGAAAAGCCCATATCATCCTGTGACAATTTATGTGCTTTTCCTGAACGATCAACAGCTTTTGCGCTTACAAATATATCTTTTATTTCTGCACCATACGCTCCGGCATTCATTTTAAGTGCGCCGCCAAGGGTGCCAGGAACACCACGCAAAAATTCTAACCCTTTAAGCCCTGCACCCAAGGCTGCCCGTGCAACTGATATGTCAGGCGTTCCAGCACTTATTGTTATCAAATTACCGTCGATTGTTATGTCTGAAAACTTCTTGCCAAAGCGAATAACCACACCTTCAACGCCGCCATCTCTTATTAATAAATTTGAACCAACGCCTAACGGCATCACGGGCATGTCATGGGGTAACTTACTTAAAAATTCACATAAATCCTGCGTATCTTCAGGAGTAAAAAGTACATCGGCTGAACCACCTGTACGAAACCATGTTAACTTTGCAAGGGGCGCATCAAATTCTATTTTTCCACGCGCAGCGGGAATAAAATCATGGATATTATTTTGATGCTTATTGACTGACATTAACCTTTTGCCTTTCTTAAAGCATCAGGAAGATCATAAGCCCATTGGCTAACACTGCCCGCACCAAGACATATAACCAAATCATCTTTTTCGGCTATTCCCGCTACAACAGCCCCTAATTCATCAGGGCCCTGCAACTTAACAACACCTCTATGGCCGGAACTCTGCAAACCACTAATCAACGCATCTTGATCGGCTCCCTTAATAGGACTTTCTCCCGCTTCAAAAACGGGAGCAACTATCACCACATCTGCATCATTAAAACAGGCACAGAACTCATCAAATAAACTTTGTAATCTTGTATAACGATGGGGTTGCATAACGGCAATAACACGACCTTTATATGCTTCCCGGGCCGCACTCAATACAGATGATATTTCCACAGGATGGTGAGCATAATCGTCAACAATCGTGACACCGGCAACTTTATCTACAAGCGTAAAACGTCGCTTTACGCCAGAAAAATTCAGAAATGCTTTGCGTATCACCTCATCTGAAATCCCAAGCTCATGGGACACAGCAATTGCGGCAAGCGCATTTGAAATATTATGACGACCAGGCATGGGCATACTAATATTTTTTAATATACTTACA
>JABIPV010000064.1 GCA_018699075.1 Kordiimonadaceae bacterium
CCCACCTGAATTAGATCCCTTAATCATAATCACATCACCACTGCGAATGTTATGTAGCAATGCACGCTCAAGAGCTTTTTTATCATTGAAATAATTTACTTTAATTTCAGAATAATCGCTAAACACAACATCAGCCATTCTTTTCATATGTTCTCCGGGTACAAAAAGCTGATCAATTCCGGCTTCTTGTAGCGTTGGGGCAAGATCACAGTGAAGCTGGCCAGCTTGACCGCCTAATTCACCCATATCGCTTAAAACGGCTATTTTCCGACCATTTTCTTTATTTTCACATTGACCTAACGTTTGTATGGCGGCTTTCATACTCGCTGGATTTGCATTATAACTTTCATCAATTAATAAAAATGAAGCATCAGTAACCGCATCAAAATAAATACGTTCCCGCCGTCCTCGTCCTACTAACGGCTTAAGCTCAGCCAGTCCAAGTCCACTTAAACCAAGATCCGCACCTACCGCATCAATAGTTGCAAGCACGGCAAGTGAATTCATAACCCAATGATAACCCAACATCCCTACTTTATAAGTCATCACACTGCCCATAATATCAGCAATGACACAGCTGCAGGTATCATGGAAATAATGGCTTAATTCTTTTACATCGGCCCGTTCATCACTACCGAAAGAAATAATATTTTTTATTCCTTCTTTCTTCGCTTTGCTGACCAATCTATCATAATGAGGATTGTCATAATTTAAAATGGCAATACCGCCATTATTCATAGAGGTAAATATCTCTGCTTTAGCATCCGCTATATCTTCAACACTTTCAAAAAATTCACTATGAGCAAGCTCAACCGTCGTAACAATAGCCACATCCGGCCTTACCAATTTCACAAGCTCTTCAATCTCACCTTTATGGTTCATTCCCATTTCAAAAATACCATATTTTGCATCATATGGCATTCTTGCCAGTGAAAGAGGAACACCGACATCATTATTATAACTTAGAACACTTGCATGGGTTTTTTTGTATCGAGAAAGAGCCGCTTTCAATGCTTCTTTAGTACCGGTTTTACCAACACTTCCTGAAACCGCAATGATAGGTATATCTACCCTATTCCTACCTGCCTTACCTAGGGCAATAAGAGCCTCCATTACGTTATCTACTATGATTAATTTAGTTGAATCAACACCATCAACTTCTTTACTAACCACAGCACCTGCTGCCCCAGCATTGAGTGCCGTTTTAACATATCCATGACCGTCAAAATTTGGACCGGATAAAGCAAAAAATAGATCTCCCTTTTCAAGGGTTCTACTATCAATGGATATTCCATAAGAATTCCATTTTGCAGTCATTTTAACGGCAAATACTGTTTCTAATTCTTGTGCTGTCCAAAGGGGCAGTATGCTCATTTAATAAATGCCTCTCTAATTTGCTTTTCGTTGATAATCAGTATCATTTTGTTCAAGAGCAGCAATGGCTGATCTAACGACTGATACGTCATCAAACTCTTTTACTTCTGTCCCAATTGTCTGCCCTTGCTCATGACCTTTACCCGCAACCAACAAAATATCTCCTTTTGTAAGTGAAGAAACACTAAGTTGGATCGCGCGTGCTCGGTCACCAATATTTTGAGCAACAGGGCAACCTTTTAAAATTTCAGCTCGAATTGTGGCAGAATCTTCAGATCTTGGGTTATCATCCGTTACATAAATCACCTCGGCCTCAGCCGCGGCAATCTCACCCATAATCTTGCGTTTTGTCTTATCCCGATCACCACCACAGCCAAAAACAACATGCAATTTTCCTCTCACATGGGGCTTTAAGGCCTTAAGAACTGTTTCAAGAGCATCAGGAGTATGGGCATAATCCACATATATACGCGCCCCACTTGGGTGACGACCAGCTTGTTCCATTCTTCCACGTACTGGCCTTAAATATGACAAAGCCTTGAAAGCTTTATCAGCATTCCCACCACAGCCGATTACCAAGCCAACCGCCATCAGTGCATTAATCGCTTGAAAATGACCAACCAGCGGAAGGGAAATATCATAAATAATTGAATTATAACTCACAGTTATTTCTTGACCAGCCGATGAAGTTCGCTGGCTTAAAAGGCGAATATCACCGTTATTATGACCAACTGTTATAATTTTATGACCCTGGGCTTTGCAAATTTGCTGAACTTCACTCACAAGCGGACTATCAATATTTAATACCGCCGTTTGCGACGGAGGCAATAATTCGCTAAAAAGGCGCTTTTTAGCATTAAAATATTCCTGTTCTGTATGATGATAATCCAGATGGTCATGGGTTAAATTTGTAAATGCAGCAGCTGAAATATTTATCCCATCCAGCCGACGTTGATCAAGACCATGGCTTGACGCTTCAAACACGACATGGTCAACCCCCCTCTCACAAAGTTCACTTAATGCTTTATGTATCACAACTGGATCTGGCGTTGTCAATCCTGTGTTTTTCTGATATCCGTCAGCTTGTATTCCTAATGTACCAACGGAGGCCGCTTTAATGCCTAGCTGTTTCCAAATTTGTTGCGTAAAAAAAGCAACAGAAGTTTTTCCGTTTGTCCCCGTTACAGCAGCTATTTTTTCAGGTTGAGTTTTAAAAAAACGTGAAACGATATATGGAAATACTCGGCCCGGATATTCGTCTAATACCCATATAATTTCATTATTATCTATTTTCGCTGCTGGCAAACACAATATTGCAACCGCACCCGCAGCCACTGCATCATTAATGAAATCGGCTCCATTATATTTAAGCCCCGGAAGTGCCACGAACATAAAGCCAGGCTTCACCTGTCTACTATCTGCAGTAATACCGCAGATATCGACATCTAAACCAAGACTATCGTCATTAAGCAATTCAGCTAAATTCATTCTTTTGTTCCAGATACTAACATTAACTCTTCATATTCAATTTTATCTTTTTTGACAGGTTCAATACCCATTAGGGGACCAATACGTCTAATAATATCACCAACAAGTGGCGCCGCAGTCCAGCCACCAGATACCATATTATAGGTTTCCTTTATGCCATTTGGTTCATCTAACATGGCAAAAACTACATACTGCGGGTCATTTATGGGAAATGTGGAGACAAACGACGAAATCACACTTTTTTTGTATCCTCTAAATCCATCATTTTTATCTGCTGCTTTAATCGCGGTTCCCGTTTTCCCACCAATTAAATAGCCGTCTACCTTTGCACTTCTGCCAGTACCATACTCAACAACAAGATGAAGAAGGTTGCGCATTATTTCGCTGGTGTTTTTTGAAATAACCTGCGTTGCCTGTTTTTCTTCCAAACCGTCTAAAGATACCGATGTGACACCTCCATCTTGTGTGACATCTTTCCTGATTAAGGTGGCAGGATTAAGGCGTCCGCCATTAACCATCGCCGCAACGCCATTCGCCAAATGAAGGGGCGTTACAGCAATGCCATGACCATATGCCGTTGTGGCAAGTTCTGTAGGCCCCCATTGGTATGGAAGCAACGGCTGACCTTTTTCAAAAACCTCTACATCTGTTTTTCTAAATAGACCTAGACTTTCAAAAAATTCTTTTTGTCGCTCGACCCCTATGTCTTGCGCCATCTTAAGAGTGCCGATATTTGAAGAATAAACAAAAATTTCAGGAACATTTAACCAACGGTTTTTTGCATGATCATCATGAATTGTATAGCCACCGACTCTAACCGGTTTTGATGCATCATATCCGCCAGAGAGTTTTACAACTTTATTTTCAAGTCCAGAAGCGATTGTAAACGTTTTAAAGCCGGACCCTAATTCATATACGCCGTTTAAAACCCTGTTCATTTGATTAGCAGTCTGCGGCCCTGAAGTCTCATTAGGATCAAAATCCGGCAGTGACGATAAAGCCAGTATTTCACCGGTCTTTGCATCAAGCACGACGCCGGCCGCCCCGCTGGACGAGAATTTATCCATATATGCTGTCAGTTCCTGATTTAGGATATGCTGCAACTTTATATCAATGGATAATACCAACGTTTCTTCTGATCTAAGCGGGTCTACCAGGCGTTCGTTAAAATAAGCTTCCACGCCTGAGTTTGACTTATTATCAATATCCACAGATCCTAATACATGAGAAACTAATCTGCCATGTGGGTAAATTCTTTTTTCAGCATCCGAAAAAACAAGGCCCGGATCACCAATTCTATTAATCTCATACATCTGCTTAGGCGTTAACGTTCGTTTGATCCATATATGCCTACGTTTTGATGTCAGTTTTTTCAAAATTTCATCATAATCCAGACCTGGTAATATTAGAGTAATTCTAGACGCAAGCTCTTCTGGTGGCGTTTCTAATCCATGAGGATTAGCCGCAAGAGAAGGAGTTTTTAGATTTGTTGCAAGAACTACCCCATTACGATCCACAATATCCGCCCGGGCCATTAATAACGGGTCCTTGGGAATATCCGCTTGAAAAACATAACCACCAGGGTCTTGAAAAACGCCGATAGAAATTAACTTCACGGATAATGTTAAAAAACCTACCGCGAATAAAGCCATTACGATAATCATGCGATTTCGGGCTACTTCCATTGCGCCTTGGCGCGTTCCCTCCATCTGTAAGTCAATCGGCTTCACTTAGTTAACCCCTATCTTTAATTACCTATTTTTGCCAATATACGTTCGTACAAACTTCTTTGGTCTGCCTTATTTATTTTCTCTACTTTTGTCTGATTTTCCACGCTGTCAAAACTCGCCATTCTAACATTAGGGCTAGGCCGTATTTTCGCGTTACGCTTCGCAATTTGAACCGGATTTGGTTTTTGCCGCGGAAGCAACATTTGAAAGTTATCAACGGGCAAGTTCGCCACCATAACGTTTTCACGTATTGATAATTCTCCTAGCGTTGAAACTAATTGTTCATTTTGTGTTGCATCAAGTACCAAATGACGACGGCTCAATCTTTCAAGTCTCTCTGGCCTGGATAGATACGCCATCTCTGCCTTTAATACTTTAATGGCCTGTCGATCTTTTAATATTTGCGCACTAATTGTTCGCTTTGTTTCTTCAAGATCATAAGTTTCTTGTTTTAAATTATAAACAGAAGCCATTGAAATCATCACCGTTAGAATTGCAAGTGCTGCAAAAAATTTTATCATGCTGCGATCTCCTCATCCCAAGATTTTGCATCCGTTCGAATTGCGGCCCTTAATTTCGCCGAACGTGAACGAACATTAATTTCTATTTCACTTTTTGAAGCTTTTTTGCCGCCTCGAAATAACATAGTAAACGTAGGATCTGGCATATCTGTTCCCTGTACGGGCATATGGCGTGAGCCACGAGATATATCTCCGCTACGGGTTTTAAAGAAATTTTTGACAATACGGTCTTCCAATGAATGAAAAGTCACTACGCATAACCGACCGCCTGGCGCTAATACTTTCTCTGCGGCTTCTAATCCTTTACGCAACTCTCCAAGTTCGTCATTCACATAAATACGCAATGCCTGAAAAGTTCTCGTTGCCCCATGAATTTGACGCTTGCCTTTTTTGTATCGTGGGCCGCCAACGGCCTTTTCGACGACTTTTGAAAGCTCTAAAGTTCTTGTGAATTTCTTTTCTTCTCGTGCAACAACAATTGCCCGTGCCACTCTCCTTGAAGCACGCTCTTCACCTAACTGATAAATAATATTCGCTAAGTCTTCTTCTTCCGTTTCATTAACAACATCTGCAGCAGTTGGCCCCTGATCACCCATTCGCATATCTAAAGGGCCGTCACGCATAAACGAAAACCCTCTTTCGGCTTGATCTAACTGCATTGATGAAACACCAATATCCAAGACGATACCATCGACACATTTACGGTCTTGTTCTAATAGCAAGTTCTCCATATCCGAAAAACATCCCTTTAAAAGCATGAATTTTTTAGGAAAATCTTCGGAAATAATATCCGCTGTTGGAATAACCGATGGGTCTCTATCTATCGCATAAAGCATTGATACATTTTCAGACATGATCCCACGGCTATATCCGCCAGCACCAAATGTACCGTCTACATAAATTCCATTTTCATTTGGTGCAAGCGCCTCTAGAACTTCTTCGAGCATAACAGAAATATGCGCAGGTTCAGACACGCTGCATTCAAGAGGGTTTTTATGAACGACCATGATCTCCCCCATTATCTTTATCCGTGCGAAAACGAAGCATAGACCGTTTTTCTTTTACTTTATGACGGGCCTTTGCCAGCTCTGTCTCAAAAGCACTTGGTTCCCATATTTGGAAAGTCTTCCCTTTACCGGCAAACGTCGCATACTCCCCAATTCCAGCGAAATCCATTAATTCCTGAGGTATAATAATTCGACCATTGCCATCAAATGTAAGCTCCACTAAGCCAGACATTAACGCCAGACTAAATTCGTCATGCTCATCTGAATAAGGGGCGAACCCTTCTAAGCTATCATTGATTTTTTCAATATGTAGTAGATCGCAACACTCAATTGCGTCATGATTTACCGCTTGATACATGACAATCGATTTCTGGAAACCAGAAGGTAATGTCGCCCGGAATTGTGCGGGCACAGAAACACGCCCTTTCCGATCTACCTTATTGGTATATTTCGACATAAATAGCGGCATTTAGTCTTCCAAAAAATCTCAGTTAATTAATCAAGCAAACAATACGAGGATTTACCAAAACGTATCCCCCAATGGAATATCATGGGATATTATGCCCGTCAATGGGATTTAATATAGATTAAATGGGATTAACAATTAATTAATAGCTTGCTAATTATAATGTTTTATCTTTATTTACAATTACTTAGGCGTAACAATTAGCTGTTATACTCCACCCACACAAGAACAGCATCAAATACCATCAAATGGGTTTTTATGGGTAAAGGGATTAAATTATGGGAAGATTCTATGAAAATAAGCCTTAGACTCGGGATTTTATCTAAGAATCGGTAATTTAGCGATTATTCTAGTCGGTCACCTAGGGTACCAAATATATTTTTCACCGTTTCAGGTGGATAATTAAATTCTATTCCAAGAAAACCATCTTTCGACCAAGAGACTTTTGAAGGAAGAACTTTATTATTTTTAATTGTTAAATTAAATTTTGCGCCACGCTCAAGTGGTATATCAAGCTTTATTTTTGCTCCACGAAGAGACAAATCATAAGTGATAACATCGAAATAATAACTTCCAACATCAATTTTTGATTTAAGCAAAACATTTTGGCGCTTGCTTTTTCTATTTTGAAATATTGTGTTCAATTTAGTATAAGTTCCCATTATTTTGGATGAATACTACACAAAAATTTGATGATAACAAAACGAGAAAATAATTATTTTTCAAAACATAGTTAATACTAGTTTAATTTCGTAGCTATAGACCCAAGATCCAACTTAACTAATTTAGGATTATTTTCAAAATTCAATCCAATAAATCCTTCCCTAGACCAGACCACTTTTGCAACTTCATAAATTTTATTTTTAAGGCGCACTAAAACGCATGTATCATTTGCAATCTTGATGTTAGCTTTCAAGCGTACCCCGCCTAAGGACACGTCATATGCGACACAATCAACAATTCTTCCTTCAACATCCAATTGAACAGGTAGCATAACAGATTTCCTGTTATGCTTTCTAACGGCACTAAGTAAATTCTTTACATCATTCATCTTTATAAACCCAAAACAGAATATTAATACTGAAAATAATATTAAAATATAGTTAATAAAGCCTTAACATTTCACACATTTAATTACTTTAAGTGATCATCCAAATATCTCTTGATAGTTTCATAAACATGGCGGCGCCTCATACGGTCACTGCCTAATCGATGAGTTTGACCGGGATATGCCATAAAATCAAATTGAATGGCTTTTTGTTGCATTTCATCAAGTAGCATACTTGTATGATTGAAAAGCACATTATCATCAGCAAGCCCATGGAGTATCAGTAACTTGCCTTTTAAGTTTTCAACATAGGGAAATACACTACTTTTATCATAGACATCTTGGTTATTTTCTGTGTGCCCAAGAAAACGTTCTGTGTAATGAGTATCATAAAGACGCCAATCCGTAACAGGGGCGCCAGCTACACCTACGTTAAATATATCGGGTGCCGTGAACATACTCATCAACACCATGTAGCCACCGTAGCTATGACCCTGTACGGCGAGACGTTTCGGATCAATAAAATCAAGGGTTTTTAAATAATTTGCGCCCGCTACTTGGTCTTCCACTTCTACTTTACCCATATGATGGTAGAGCGCGTTTGCGAATTTAGTTCCTTTATTACTGGTTCCGCGGTTATCAAGCGTAAAAACCACATATCCATCTTGTGCAAATACCTGATGCAAAGGATCACCCCAGGCATTTCTCACCAACTGCGAACCTGGGCCACCGTATAATGCAAATATAACCGGATATTTTTTTCCTTTTTCCATATTTGCGGGCTTATACATTCTGTAATGTAATTCATCTCCAAATTGATTTTTTATTGAACCAAACTCGGGCTTCACATGCTGCTTCAAATAAGGAAAGTAAGGATGGCCTGATTGGAGTTTATTTTCTTCTATCCACATCAACCTTTCACCAAACTTATCATGAATAGAAACTTGCGTCGGCGTATCTATGCTGGAAAAACGGTCGATATAATTTCCACCCTGATTAGATTGTGTCACAACATGCCAACCTTCTCTGGATGAAATTTTTGTAGGGTTGATGCTCTTATTATTGTCTATTTTCACTTTATAAAAGTGACGCTCTAAATAGGAGGTCGCATTGGCAGAGAAATATACTTCCCCCTCTTCTTCATCTATACTTAATGGACCACTTACCACCCATTTGCCATTGGTTACTTGATTTACAAGCGTGCCATCTTTTTTATAATGATAAATGTGATTATATCCAGAACGTTCTGATTGCCATAAGAAATCAGCGCCATTATTTAAAAATGCAAGACCATGATTTAAATTAATCCATGTATCTGAATTTTCAACGAGAACATTGCTTGAATTAGCCGACTTAGCATCGGCAAAAATTAATTCAAGTTTTGTCTGTGCGCGATTCTCTTTTTGATAAAAAAGACCGCTACTATCAGGAAGCCAGTTTACCCGAGCAATATAAATATCTTCGTCATCACCTAAATCAACCCAATTGATATTCCCACTATCAATGGAAAGAATACCAAGCTTAACCGTTACGTTATTTGTTCCCGCTCGTGGGTATCTTTCTTGAAGGACATTAAAACCATCACGCACTATTTCATAACGCCCTCTTTGATCAATACCACTTTCATCAAACTGAATGAAGGCAATGTACTTTTCATCATTCGACCACCAATATCCAGTATCACGGTCCATTTCTTCCATGGCTACAAATTCAGCCACTCCATTCTTAATAGTAGGTGAGCTGGATGTTGTTAATTGCTTATGTTCTTTATTTGAAACATTCACTATATGAATATTATTGCCTTCAATATAGGAAACAAAATTCCCTTGTGGAGAAAAACGACTATCTATTTCATAAGCAGGATCATCGGTTAATCGGGAGGTCTCTGAATTTTCTAGCGAATATTGATAGAGGTCGCCACCTAGAGGAAACAACAATTTAGAGGCATCTTTTGACCAAGAAAAGTCAACTATTCCCAAGTTAGTAATACGCATACGTTCGCGACGCCCGCGTTCTTCTTCTGATATTTCTTCATTGCCACCTGTTATATTACTGGCTTTAACCAACACGCGTGAGGACTTGTCGTTAATATTATATTCCCATAAATCAAGCACGCGAGAATCATCTGCGCTACTTTTTAGAAACGTGACTCTTTCCCCGTCTGGTGAAAATTTTAACCCTCTTGGTACAGCGCCATTTAAGCTACCATTTTCTGTAATTTGTTTAATAGTAAGTTTATCATTTGCGACTGCGAAATTTAATCCCAATACTGCAAAAACAAAAATAGCGTTGAGCGCTATATATTTAACTAAAGACATCCCGATATCCTTTTATTATGAGTGCATATTTTAAAAGGGATGTTATCAATGTTAGAAGCTCAATGCTACAAAAAGATAATAATGTCAGATGGCCTATAAGCCGGGTTCTGTCCACCGGAAATTCCTTACGGTTTCCGGCTGTAAGATCATTCATCTAGGATAACTGTTGCCAGTTACCTCATGCAATCAACCCGAACGACACTTCGAAAGAGAAGCAGGATTTAACCAGTCGTTCCTATTCGATTTTGCACCCGGTGGGGTTTACCATGCCCTTTTTGTCACCAAAAAGGCGGTGCGCTCTTACCGCACCCTTTCACCCTTACCAACCTATCGATTGGCGGTTTACTTTCTGTGGCACTTTCCCTGAAGTTACCTTCGCTGGCCATTAACCAGCACCGTTCTTCCGTGGTGCCCGGACTTTCCTCTCCCATATCCGAAAATATAGCAGCGACCTTCCAGCCATCTGACAGGCCATTTCTACGCGAAATTCACTCACATAAGCAAGTGTTTCACTCAAATTGCGGTAATTTCTTTAATTTTATTCTAGATTATGGGAATAATCGCCAAGATAAAGTTTAACTTTTTCAGGACTATCGGTAAATTTAAGACCAACAAACTCTTCCGCATGCCATGAAACAAGAGCATTAATGAAATCGAGATCTTTAATCTTTATTTGGATTAAGGTACCCGTTGCAAGAGGTAAATCAAGTTTAAGTCTCAAACCACCCAATGAAACATCATAAAGTGTACACTTAAATTCATATCCATTTACCACCATTACGGCTGGCCAGACCACGGTTCTGCGCTTATGAGAACGCAACGATTCCAAACCCTGGCGAAGATTATTTTTGTTAGCAGCTTTCACTTTTTTACTTTTTGTATTCATTTTCCAGGTCAATTCCCGATTGATATAATATTATCTAACTCAAAAACAAATAACAACATACAGCATTAAAGTTACTAAATTATCAATAACATAGATTTTTTACTAGCTTTAACAACCATTCTAGGGCAAATTATGCCGAAATTGCAATATGATTATTGGTACAAAGCAGATGAATAAAAAATTCGATTTATTATTAAAAGTAACAGCATTAACAGCTTTATTGGCCCTTTTGGGTTGTGCAGAACCGGGAATTGTCATTAAAAATGGCCCCGCCGGTCCAAATACAGGTGACATGCTAGGACAGCTACCTGAGGGTTTAGTGGCTGATAAAGATAATGCGCGTCACGGCACGGCTGATTTAAAACCTGAAATTAACTAGCTTTTTTCTCCAAAAGATAATCCAATATAGATACAGTTTCAGGGTCTACGGCGCCATCAATATTATTTTGCCTAAAATGTCTCTGAAAAGCTGAAACTAATTTAACGTACTCTTCCTCGCCCTTTTCGGTATCGTAACCGTAAGTAGCCATTTTAATAAGAAACCCCTTAATATCAACTTCCTGCTGCTTATCAATATTCTCTGATTTTGGCCAAAGCCCGACCCCTTCTTCAGCTAGTCTTTTCCAATTGAACAGTTCACCCGGATCAATCTTACGCTGCCATGCCACATCGCTATGGCCTAGTATATGCCATGGTTTGATATTGTGTCGCGTAATGATCTCTTGGGATAATTTAATTACTGAATTCATTTGAACATCAGGAAATGATCGATATACACTTTCGTAACCTGGATAAGGATGTCCCGAATTGACAATTTCAATACCAATTGAAAGATCATTTATATCAGCATCATCTTCCCAACAAGAAACCCCTGAATGCCACGCTCTATTTTCTTCATCAACTAAGGAAAAAACCTCTCCATCTTCCTCTATCAAATAATGGGCACTTACAGCAGAACTCTCATCGCAAAGTCTTTCTAATGCTTCTTTACCTGTCGCCATTCCCGTATAATGCAAAATAAGATATTTTATTTCATTACTAGTGCGTTGATTGAAGTTAGGTGACGTATAATTCTTCATATGCCCAATACTTTTGCTTGTCGTTTAAGTTGCCAATCGCGCAAATGAATTACGCCTAAACCAGACAAAGTCACAATTGAACCCAAGATAAATTTTGCAGAAAGTTCTTCTCCTAAAAAAAGCACGGAAGAAATTGTCGCAAAAACTGGCACACTTACCATGAACGGGGAAATTAGCGTAACCGGGAAACGTCTGAGCAAATAATTCATTCCGCCGTACCCGACAATGGTCGATAATATTGATGTATAAAGAACTGATGAAATAACGACCATATCCATATTCATAACTTGTGCTATTTGGTTTTCTTCGAACAATAACGTCATAATGACAAATACTGGCACACTATAAAATGAAATCCATGCCTGAGTTTGAAACACTGGGATAGCCGTAATTTTACGCATCACGATTACACCTATAGAATATAACGTAGTCGCCGATAACACTAAAAGCACGACAACACCTTCTTCAAGAATTTCTGGCTCCAGAGTTATAATAACCACACCTGCGAATGAAATCAGGACCCCACCCGTACGCCAATAGCTCATTCTTTCATTTAAAAAGAAATGAGCGAGTATTAAGGATATTGGCACATTCATCTGCACGACCACTGACATAGCAGAAACATGTTCAGTCATATCCATGGCTAGAAAAACCAAAACAAATTGAAAGCCACCAATAAGCATACCCAGAACGAACAATTTAAACATTGCGCCTGGTACAATCTTTAACCACGGTAATAGCACCACGAGTACGATCGAAAAGCGTAGCAATCCAAAAATATATGGATCCAGTTGCAGTAAGCCGACTTTCATTACTGCAAAATTAACACCCCAGATCATGCACACGAGAAAAGCGAACAAAATATATTTGATCTGCATTTACTTTATTTCCTAATTTATACCGCGCGATTTACATATTTTATCATAAGCATTGTTAATCACTGCCAACTTCTCATTCGCCACTTCAATCAATTCTTTTGGCACCCCTTGAGACATCAATAGATCTGGATGATGTTCTTTAATTAATGTTCGGTACGCGGATTTAAGCTCTTTATCCGTTGCATCACGCTCGACACCAATAACCACATATGGGTCACTTTGATCAGCCCCCATATGACTTTCATAAATACGGGTAAAATTGGCTTCGGAAATTCTAAATATCTGTGCGACAGCTACCAGAAACTCTTTTTCTGCCGGATGCATAACATCATCTGCCATGGCAATATAGAAAAGCAAATCAATGACCTGTTCTAAAACGGCTGGTTGGTTGTGAAATTGACGATAAAGTTGAGTAGCGTATCCTTCAAACCCGGCCACTTCTTTTTTTGCCATATCAAAAAAGAAAGCAACTTTTTTAGCTTCGCCGGGTGGAATGTGAAAGGCTTTCTTAAAAACATCCACTTCATCGCGTGTCACCACGCCATCTGCTTTGGCCATTTTAGCACATAGGGCAATAAATCCGACGGCAAAGACCGTTTCCTGGGTGGTATTCCCAAGTTGTGCCCTAGAAGCCTTACCCGCATAATGCGCTGCCGCTGCCCCCAAAAGAGCACCAATCGGCCCGCCAAGAGCCATCCCCGCAGCGCCCCCTAAAATAGTACCCCATATGGACATATATTTGTTCCTTAAGAATTAAAATGATGTTAAATTTATATTCATAAATACCTGAAGCATCATAGACACAAAAAACAAGAAGTCACAAAAATGTCGACAGTTCAACAAAATTTCACGATCAGTGATAAAAAATGGCAGTTTTGGATTGATCGAGGCGGGACTTTTACCGATGTTATAGCCTGTGACCCGACAGGCGATATAAAGACGCTCAAATTGCTTTCAGAAAATTCGTCACAATATGAAGATGCCGCGCTTGACGCCATTCGTCGCTTAATGGGCACCGATAGCGACGCCCCGATAAATAGCGAGCAGATTAAATCCGTCAAAATGGGCACCACCGTTGCGACCAATGCGCTGCTCGAACGTAAAGGTGATAAAACCCTACTTGTTATCACAAAAGGATTTCAAGATGCGCTTCGCATAGGTTATCAAAACAGGCCGAGACTTTTTGACCTAAATGTGATTTTACCTGAACAGCTTTATGATAAAGTGGTTGAAGTTCAAGAACGGATCGGTGCCCACGGCGACATCATTACTCCGCTTGATTTAGAAAGCATAGAAAGCGAAATGAAATGGGCATTTCATGAAGGTATTTCATCGGTAGCCATTGTTACCATGCATGGCTACCGCTATCCGGATCACGAACAAAAAATCGCAGCAATGGCCAAAGAAATTGGCTTTTCCCAGATATCTACCAGTCATGAAACCAGCCCGCTAATGAAACTAATCGGCCGCGGTGACACAACCGTCGTTGATGCATATTTAAGCCCAATTTTACGTCGCTATATTGACCGGGTACAAGACGCCTTAGGTGACACGGCGCTTTACTTTATGCAATCAAATGGTGGCCTTGCCAATGCCAATCATTTTCAAGGAAAAGATTCCATTTTATCCGGCCCTGCCGGTGGTATAGTAGGTGCCGTAAAAACAGCAGAGCTTTCTGGTTTTACTAAATTAATCGGTTTCGATATGGGCGGAACATCCACCGACGTGAGCCACTATAACGGTGAATATGAAAGAACATATGAAACCGTGGTCGCGGGTGTAAGAATGCGCACCCCAATGATGAACATTCACACAGTCGCAGCAGGTGGCGGGTCCATACTCCATTATGATGGTAGCCGTTTAAGGGTCGGACCAGATAGCGCAGGTGCAAACCCAGGGCCAGCCTGTTACCGTAATGACGGTCCTTTAACAGTCACTGATTGTAATTTATTGTTGGGCTATATAAATGCCGACTACTTTCCCAATACGTTTGGCGAAAAAGCAGATCAACCACTTGATTTAAAAAAGACCCAAGAAAAATTTGATCATTTAAGCCGCCAAATAGAAGGAAATAAAAAACCGGAACTTATTGCAGAAGGGTTTCTTGAAATAGCCATAGAAAACATGGCCGCCGCCATAAAGAAAATATCCACTGAAAAAGGATATGATGTTCGTGATTATACTTTGGTAAGTTTTGGCGGTGCGGGTGGCCAACATGCCTGTAAAGTTGCTGATAAGCTTGGCATTAAAAAAATATTTCTCCATCCTTACGCTGGTATTTTAAGTGCCTTTGGCATGGGGCTTGCGGACCTAAGGTCCATAAAAGAAAAAACATTAGAGATTAGTTTATCTGATGAAAATAATGATGAATTTGAAGAATCCGCAATAAAGCTCACCAATCAGACAGAAAAAATCCTCAAAGAACAACAGATCGATGACATTAGTTTTAATAGAGTACTTCATATTAAATATAGCGGCAGCGACAGCACCATCGAAGTTGATATGAGTAACGTGTCGCAAATGAAACAAAAATTTGAACAGCTTCACAAAAAGCATTTCGGCTTCATTTCAAATGATAAAAAACTTATCGTCGAAAAAATCCATGTTGAAGCTTTTGGTGGAGGCGGTCCTGTAAAGGTAGGCAACAGTATCCCTAAAACCCGACATAGTTTAGATAGAACCAAATTATTCCGACTTGGCCGCTGGCAAAAAGCGACAGTCGTTAACCGCGCTTCGCTGCAAAAACAAATAAAGCAAATTACCGGGCCGGTGATCGTGCGTGAGGATCATGGGACAATTTTTGTTGAAAAAGGATGGCGCGCGTTTGCTGATACTGAAAACAATCTAATTTTAGAACGGTTCGAAGACTTAAACCGTGAACATGCAATCGGCACAGATGTTGATCCTGTTCAACTTGAAATTTTCAATAATTTATTTATGTCAATTGCAGAACAAATGGGTGCTGTACTCGAAAATGTCGCCCATTCTGTAAATATAAAAGAACGTCTTGATTTTTCATGTGCTCTTTTTGATGGCGAAGGTAATTTAGTTGCCAATGCCCCTCATATGCCCGTTCATTTAGGATCCATGGGACGTAGCATAAAAACCATCATTGAAAACCGTAAAGGCACCATGAAAAAGGGTGATGTTTATATGTTAAACGACCCTTATAACGGCGGCACACACCTACCTGATTTAACGGTGATTTCTCCTTACTTTGAAGGCGAAACCAAGAACCCAACTTATTATGTCGCCACACGCGGTCATCATGCTGATATTGGCGGCATCACACCGGGCTCAATGCCGCCCATGTCGAATATAATTCACGAAGAAGGCATACTATTCAATGATTTCTTGCTGGCAGAAAATGACACTTTTAAAGAAAAAGAACTTCTTAAGGCACTCCGCGCTACTGAATATCCTGCACGAAATCCTGAACAAAATATCGCTGACCTAAAAGGACAAATCGCAGCAAATGAAAAAGGGCTTCAAGAATTAAAACGCTGCACCACCAATTATAGCGAGGACACCGTTACGGCTTATATGGGGCATATTCAAAGAAACGCCGAAGAAGCTGTAAGACAGGTAATAGGTACATTACATGATACTTCGTTTGACTATCCCCTTGATAATGGCGCGCATATTCGCGGAAGCGTCAAAATTGATCATGAAAAACGCGCGGCAACAATTGATTTTAACGGCACAAGCCCTGAACTTAAAAGTAATTTCAACGCCCCACTGGCCATTTGCCATGCCGCAGTTCTATATGTATTCCGTTGCTTAGTAGATGATGATATTCCGCTTAACCAAGGGTGCCTAGAACCAGTTACAATAATTGTACCAAAAAAATCCATGCTCAACCCAAGCTTTCCATCGGCGGTGGTCGCGGGGAATGTGGAAACATCCCAAGCAATCGTCAATTGCTTATTCCTCGCGTTTGAGGCCATGGCCGCATCCCAAGGCACTATGAATAATTTTACCTTTGGCAATGATCAAATCCAATATTATGAAACCATTGCCGGCGGCATGGGCGCAACCAGTAAAAATGACGGCGCAAGCGCCATCCAATCTCACATGACAAACAGTCGCTTAACTGATCCTGAAGTATTAGAATGGCGCTATCCCGTTTTACTGGAAGATTTCAGTGTCAGGGAAAATAGCGGTGGATATGGAAGATTTAAAGGTGGAAACGGCGTCGAACGGCGGATCAAATTTTTAGAAAATATGCACGCGGCCATTATATCCAATAACCGCACCATTGCCCCCATGGGATTAAAAGGTGGGGCCACTGGTTCACGCGGTCAAAATTGGGTATTAAGAGCAACGGGCGATGTTGAAATATTAGAAAGTTCAGAAGAAATAAAAGTTAATAAAGGCGACACATTTATTATTAAGACACCAGGTGGTGGTGGCTATGGTAATCGCTAAGCTTATGTATTAGTCTAAGCAAAATATAAACAACATACAAATATAAGGGAAATATGATCAAAAGAGCACTACTGACGACAGTAATGGTTATAGGGATTACAGTTTCGGCGCAGGCCGCAGATAAGTGGAAAATTATCCATACAGGCACACTCCTTAGCGACGCAAGAAACGATGCAAAATCAGAACAGTCAATTATTATTAAAAATAAGAAAATTGTAGATGTACGTAACGGCTATGTTTCCGCGTCTTCAGTGGATGGAGCAAGTGGCGCA
>JABIPV010000185.1 GCA_018699075.1 Kordiimonadaceae bacterium
CATTTTAAAAAGATAAATGATACCTATGGGCATAGAAAAGGGGATGAAGTATTAACGGCAGTAGCAAAACTATTACAACAAAAAAGTCGAGCCTATGATGTGGTTGCACGATTTGGCGGAGAAGAATTTGTGATGGTGTTATCAGGGTGCCCCGCGAATAAAACCGTCAGTAAAGCACAGAGCATATTAATGGAAATTGAAACCTTGATGCCGTCGGGTATTCGAGTGACCAGTAGTTTGGGTATAGCAGTGCTATCAGATCAATATACGCAATTAGAAGAGCTGATACATCAGGCGGATATGGCCTTGTATAAAGCCAAAGCGAATGGACGAAACTGCGTAGTATTGTCAGATGAGCACATCAGTGATTTAGAATAGATCGTAACTACTCAGCGTAATTAAATTTTTAATTACGCTGCTATTTTATCCCTCAGTATTTTCTATTATCTCTAATCCTACACAATCTTTAAATCACGACTATTATTAATGAGGTAATTGACGGGCGATTCTCATGACCATAGAAAATATTGACGTTGAAGCGACCATAACAGAAGTTCAAAAATTAATGGCGACGGATAAAAACGTGTCGCCTGCTATGAAATCTATGGTCAGCATTCTTATTATGTTGATCCAGATTTTAGTCAATCGCCTTGGTCTTACGAGTTGTAACAGCAGTAAACCACCGTCAACGGATCAAACAGGGTCTCATGACAAACCTTCCGATGATGAGGATGCCGGCAAAGCTAAGAAAAAATCCGGCGGCCAACCCGGTCATTTGGGCTCCACATTAAAACAAGTTGATGACCCTGATGACATTAAACCCCTCTCGATTGATCAAACTACCTTGCCTGAAGGTGACTATCGTGAAATTGGACGCATCAAAAGGCAGGTTATCAATGTTGATATTTCACGTTGGGTGACAGAATACCAAGCTCAAACCCTCGAAAATATTAAAACTGGTGAACGATTCACCGCCCCTTTCCCCGATCAAGTAAACAAAGCCGTGCAATATGGCGCTGAACTCAAAGCGCATGCGGTTTATATGTCTCAATATCAATTGTTGCCTTACCAGCGTGTTCAAGCGTTTTTTGAAGAACAGCTTGGCATTCATTTGAGTGAAGGATCGCTCTATAATTTCAATGTGGAAGCTTATGAAAATCTAAAGGAATTTGACGAATATTCTAAAGCCCATTTAGCCAATGTAACCACGCTGCATGTTGATGAAACAGGCATTAATATTAATGGCAAAGGCCATTGGTTGCATTGTGCCTGCACCGCCAGTTGGAGCTATTTCTTTGCACATAAAAATCGTGGCAACCTAGCGACCGATGATGTCGGCATATTAGAAAATTATAGCGGCATTCTTTGTCATGATCATTGGAAGCCCTATTATCGTTATACAAACTGTCTACATTCGCTCTGCAACGCCCATCATTTGAGGGAGTTGACGCGGGCTTGGGAGCAGGATGAGCAAGTTTGGGCGCAAAACATGATTGAATTTCTGGTTACGTGCAATGATGCGGTTCAACAATCTGGTGGGAAATTAAGCGAGGCGGATTCAGCGCTGCATTGGGCGAATTATCGACAGATTTTGGCAGCGGGCGAGTTAGAATGTCCGCCGCCGAAAGCAGAAGAACATAAAGGAAAACGAGGGCGACAGAAACGCAGTAAAGCCAGAAACCTTCTTGAACGGCTCGTGAATTTTGAGCAGGATGTGCTGCGGTTTATGGACAATGCTGATGCTCCTTTTACGAATAATCAAGGAGAGCGAGATCTTCGAATGACAAAGGTTCAGCAGAAGATATCAGGTTGTTTTCGCAGTCCAAAAGGTGCAGATATGTTTTGTCGAATACGAGGGTATCTTTTAACGTGCAGAAAGCAAGGCATGTCGTCATCCGAAGCGATGACTTTGATTTTCCAAAAACAACTCCCCGATTTTGTGAAGTAAAATCAAGAAGTTAAATTTACGCTGAGTAAATACAAAAACGTTAGAATAATCTTCGCCAGCTACTTTACCTTGCAGGCTATACCCTGAGTGGCTAGGGTAGATACGAATGTTATTGATCAGTACTTCGCCTCGTTCTGGCAATTCAAGTACAAAGCCCGATGACCAAAAAGATTCATTTTGATGATTTTGTGTATTATTCGCAGGCATTGACCATGAAATGATGTGTTCAGAAATGACCTCTGTATCTTGTGTCATGCCAGATGCGCTAATTTCTTGATTAGAAAGTGGCGTCAAACTTAATTTGGGCAAATTAGAAAAATCAAGTTCTTCATTGATAATACTTACATTAAAATTGTCAATTATGCAGGTTTCAAAACTGTTGTTTGCGGTGCTCAAGTAAGGTGTTTTAACG
>JABIPV010000191.1 GCA_018699075.1 Kordiimonadaceae bacterium
GAAACTAACCCGACTAGCAACGGAATTTTCAACACTTAACACACTAAACACGTCATCTGTAATTAAAGGTTCAACACTTTGCATTTCAGCGAGTGTAAGACCATCAAGATCACATCCCTTTTTTTCAGCCATAGATACAAGAGACCCCGTGATATGATGGGCATTTCTGAATGGTAAGCCAAGCACACGAACCACCCAATCGGCAAGATCCGTTGCCGTAATAAATCCTAGATCCGTTGCCCTTAGCATTTCATCTCTATTCACTTTCATATCTTCAACCATGCCTGTCATGGCTGCAATGATAAGCGAATAAGTATCCACCGCATCAAATGTCGCTTCTTTATCTTCTTGCATATCTTTTGAAAAGGTAAGGGCAAGGCCCTTCATTGTCACAAGCAAACTGTTTAATGATCCAATGATACGGCCAGATTTGCCCCGGCATAATTCTGCAGCGTCAGGATTACGCTTTTGCGGCATAATTGAAGACCCAGTGGTAAAACTATCTGACATCTGAATAAAATTAAATTGCGCGCAAGACCAGGTGACCATTTCTTCTGCAAGCCTTGATACATGAACGGCACTAATGGAGGCGGCGGCTAAAAATTCAATAGCGAAATCACGGTCAGCGACCGAATCCATTGAATTTGAAGTAGGGCAATCAAATCCAAGCGCTTCTGCCGTCTGATGACGGTCAATTGGAAAGGATGTTCCCGCAAGTGCGGCCGCACCAAGCGGGCATTCATTCATGCGTTTACGTCCGTCTTGAAACCGTGAACGATCACGCGTAAACATTTCAAAATAAGCCATCATATGATGACCGAAGGTAACCGGTTGAGCACTTTGAAGATGAGTGAAGCCAGGCATTATCGCATCGGCATTTTCTTCTGCAATTTTAATAAGGGCCAATTGCAAGGCTTTAAGGGCTTCGTCTGCTTGATCATATGCATCACGAACCCATAATTTAAAATCTGTTGCAACCTGATCATTTCGAGAACGTGCCGTGTGTAAACGCCCCGCACAAGGGCCTATGATTTCCGTCAAACGTGCTTCCACATTCATATGAATATCTTCAAGGACCGCCGAAAACTTAAATTCACCTGCGGCTATTTCCTTTTCAACTTGCATTAAACCATTTTGAATAGCATCGCCATCTTCAACAGAAATAATATTTCTAGTTACCAACATTTTACAATGTTCAATTGATCCTTTGATATCTTCTTTGTATAAGATCTTATCGAAATCAATTGAGGCGTTAATTTTTTCCATAATATCGGAAACGCCGCCTTCAAAACGGCCGCCCCATAGGGTATTTGCTTGTGGTTTCTTATTGTTGTCAGTCATAATTCAAATCTTTATGTTTATTGCCGAGGTAAAAATGAAAAATATATTAATCTATGTCATCGCATCCATTGCCCTTTGCATAGGCGTCTTATCGTTTTATAACCTAGGGAATACGCCAAATAGCACTATACCGCAAGGCCTTACAGCAGGGGCGATGAAAAGATTTACATTTCATGATAGCCCGAAACTTGCACCAACAGCACTTTTTCAAGATGAATTTGGCAATGCTGCTTCTTTTTCAGATCATAAAGGCAAAGTTATTCTGGTTAATTTATGGGCCACATGGTGCGCTCCTTGCATCAAAGAAATGCCTGATTTAAATGAACTACAAAAATCTCTTGGCAGTGATCAATTTGAAGTGGTTTTACTTACAGAGAATCAGGACGGAATTGAAAGTTCGCTTAAATTCCTTAAAGATAATAATATTTCACACCTTAATACCTACCACGACACAGATAGAAAAATTGCCCGCGCACTTAAATCAAATGCGCTTCCAACGAGTATTCTTATAAATGCACAAGGTTATGAAGTCGGCAGGTTAGTAGGGCCGGCCGATTGGAATTCAGGCGATGCAAAAGCACTGATTAATTTTGTTATTCAATCCCAAAAGCTTTAGATTTGTTTTCTTTGCTTCTGCAAGAACTGCACGATACTATTAGTTCCAGATGATACGTAGAAACTTGATAGCCAGTTTGTTCAATACTTTTTTCAAAAACTTCTCCAATCTTATTATCCGATATTGAGGAAACTTCTCCACAATGTTCGCAAATTAATAAAACAGAATCATCTTTTTCAGTTTTTGGCTTTTGAAGCGCGATGAATGTTCTGGTGCTTACTATTCTTTGAACCAGCCCTTTAACTTTCAGTTCGTTCAAAGCTCGATATACTGTTGCGGCGGCATTTACGCCCTTTTTCTTAAGGTGCTCTAATAATTCATATGCACCCGCAGAACGCTCTAATTTTAGAAGTGTTTCATACACCATTTTTTGATTATGCGTCAGACGATACGCTTTCGAAATCACACTTTGCGTCGAGTAAAATTCATTATTCTTCTGATCAAAGGCAGTATTTGTTTTGTTAAGCATAATGCTTCCTTATATTCCTTTAGAACGAACACTTTGTGCTTTTACACAAATATATAATTCGACCTAATTAAACGAAATCACAACGACACCTATAAAAAGATGTTCGCATTAGTGAATTATTGAAATCCAATGATATCAGGAAGCAGGTGGCGCTCGGGCTAACGGCGTTGCCCATAAGTTGGTCTTAAAAAAAGCTGTTAATACGAAGATAAGAAAGAGCTCAGGATGATAATAAACAGAGTATGGCTCATTGACCACACTTGCTTTATCATTTCCTGTTTCTGCAATTTTACAAATAATGCAGTCGTCAGCTGTATGATGATTAAGCTGCTCATGCTCAACCACCCAATATTGTGTCCAAATTATTGCAACTGGAACAATAAACAGTAAATACTTATAATATTGGCGCAAAGATACCATGCACTTTCCCAAAGTTTGACAATAAATAGTTAGATAACAAACCCATTATTGTCAAGGATCAAACTTTTTACCAGAAACATCACAATTCAAAATTTTAAAGTTGCCTATGTAAAAGTTAAAAGATTTAATAATTTAATAAAAAGAATAAACCCCTTGAATGTTATATTGTAACGTTATACTTTATCCTTGAAATTTGAAAAGGACTTTAAAAGTATGAAACATCTTCTATCAGGATCAAGTCTGTTGACTTTATCTTTTGTAACGCTTGCGTCTTTAACTGCACAAGCACAAGAAGCAGAAAATGACCCCATTCATGATCATGGTCATGAAATTGATGTTGTAGTTGTAACTGCCTCCCCTCATCAAAAAAGTCGTATGGATCTCTTGCAAGGTAGCAATGTTTTATCAGGTGACGAATTAAATAAAAACATGACGACAACAATCGGTGAAACATTGTCCGGCTTGCCCGGCATTTCATCAACATTTTTTGGCCCCGGTGCCAGCCGTCCGATCATCCGTGGATTGGGTGGTGACCGCATACGCGTTCTAATTAATGGTATAGGTAGTATCGATGCTGCTAGTACAAGCCCTGATCATTCAGTAGCAGGTGACCCTTTAACCGCCGACCGTGTAGAAATTATGCGCGGCGCGAGTACTCTTTTATATGGTAGTAACGCCGTAGGCGGAGTCGTAAACATCATTGATAGTCGCATTCCTAGTGTTGTACCACAAATGGGGGCCTCTGGTCGCGCACGGCTGGCAATTGATAGTGTTACAAACGATAGATCAGGTGGCGGGTCTATAAATGTCGGTGCAACCGATAATATTGTTCTTCATGTTGATGGTTATTACAGAAGGACCGGGGATTACACCATTCCTGGCTACGCTGAAAGTGCTGTACTCAGAGCACAAGAAGAAGAGGAAGGGGAAGAGCACGAAGAAGAAGAACAATTTGGGTCCGTTGCAAATTCAGATGTAGATAATAAAGGTGGTACCATTGGCATTAGCTGGATTGGTGACAAAGCTTTATTTGGCGTTTCATTTAACCTTAATGACAGTAATTACGGTGTTCCTAGCCATGGCCATCATGGTGAAGAGGAAGAAGAGGAAGAAGAAGCGCCTGTTCGTATTAATCTCGATCAAAAGAGATTTGATTTAAAAGGTAATTTAGAACAAGATTTCCTTATTTTCGAAGAAAGTAGAGTTCGTTTTGGTTATGCTGATTACAAACATATCGAATTAGAAGGCAATGAAGTAGGAACCAGTTTTAATAATGTAGGTTGGGAAGGGCGAGTTGAACTCATCCAACAAAAAATCGGTGACGTACATGGTTCTATGGGAATGCAGATGCGTAACCGTGAATTTTCTGCCATTGGTGAAGAAGCATTTGTTCCACCAAATGATACATTCCAGTGGGGTGTTTTTATGGTTGAAGAAATCGAAGTAAATCCCGTTACATTTGAATTTGGTGCCCGTTATGATCATCAGAATACCAAAAGTAAAAATTTAAATATCAACAGATCATTTAATAATTTTAGTTTTTCCGGTGGTGCCGCAATACATCCAACTGAAAACGATTTAATCGGTATCAGCATTAGTCGATCAGAACGAAGTCCTACTCCTGAAGAACTATTCTCAAATGGACCTCACTTAGCCACCAGCGCTTTTGAACAAGGAAATATAAACCTTACAAATGAAACGGCTATAAGTAGTGAACTGACGTTAAAGCACGATCGAGATGCCTTTAGTGCGAGCATTAATTTATACCACACTTGGTACAAAGATTTTATTTATGAACATGAAACTGGCGCATTAGTAGATGGCTTAAATTTACTACAATTTAGGGCAAAAGATGCACGCTTTTATGGTGCTGAAGCAGAAGTAAGTTACACATTTATTGAACAAGAGGATTATTCCGTAACCGCAACTGCATCAGGCGATATTGTTCATGCACGGTTTAACGATGGCAACATTATTCCCAGAATTCCTGCCGCGAGTGCAAATCTTGGTCTTGAATATAAAAGTGATTATTTTGATGTCGCTGGTGATGCACGTTTTGTGAGCAGCCGAAATAAAACAGCACAAAACATACTTCCTACAAAAGGGTACACCTCATTTGACATGTCACTAACGTGGCGCCCGATGGGTGAAGGGGTAGGTTTGGATGTTAGACTTCAAGCTCAAAATATCACCAATGCAGAGAGACGCCAACATTCCTCATTTCTAAAAGATTTAATTCCAATGCCCGGCCGAAATTTTAAACTTTCTTTAAATTATGGGTTTTAATTTCTCTGTAATTATCGAAAATCGTTTTTCAGAAGAACTTCTAAAAAGTAATTAAAAAAACTTAAATAATATTTTATTAGTGCTTTCTAATGAAATTTAACATATATATAAAA
>JABIPV010000063.1 GCA_018699075.1 Kordiimonadaceae bacterium
ATGCTTTTAATATCCTGACCAAATAACTTATTAAAATCTTCACGAACGTTTCGCACCTCGTGGATCCATTCACCCGGATTTACGGGCTGACCTGACTGCTGCGCCACCATAATATCATCATCTGTGAACGCACTAGGCCAAGCTGACCCAATAGGTTGGCTGTTTGCCCATACATAATTAACCGCCTTGGCACGCCACGGCAAAATACTGCCTTTTGAATACACCACATAAAGGCGCGCTGCGTAATCATCGCCGTCCTTTGTGGTATCATCTAAGTTAGGATGTACTTCTTCCACCCGCCACGACCAATGCAAAAACGGCGTCTTGGTCAGATCTACTGAAACGCGGCGATAAAGAACAGAAGCCTGATCTTCACAACTTGCTTTTAAAGCTAGGGGAGTTTCCTCACCGATTAACTGATAATTTGTGTGTTTTTCAAATGATCGTTCTGTCCAATCCGACATTTCATCATTCGTGAATGTCGCAATTGATACCTTTTCACCAACTTCAGCAGGTGTGCCTTCCATAATCAAAAGAAACGAAAGAACGACTATAGATAAAACTCTGCTCATTAAATAACCCTGGTTGTTATAATTTAAACGGGTTAACAAGGATCATCTAACCAAAGTTCCGAGCTTTCCGCTATTTTTTAAGTGTTTTATATTTTATTTATGGGATAAGGAAGATACATTTGCAAACATTTAAATTGATCGATCGCGTTAAAAAGTGATTGCTACTATATAGTGGCATGCTCTACTTTGAAGAGCGGAAGAAATTTCCCGTACTCAATTTATCCCAATTAACTTCTATACCTAGGCCTAGCCCTTGTGGGGCACGATTTTACCTTGTTTGAGCAAATCACCGTTCTTCATAGCAAATTCAAAGGCTGACTTGCCCCACCAAGGGGAAGAAGGGCGAATAAAAGATTATTCTGTTACTTCACTCTCTTTTAGTTCCAAACCATAATGCTCTATCATCGCATCGGTCTTTACCGCGACCTGTGCCAGCCAGTCCGCATCATTTGGTAAGTTCATCATACCCGATGCAACTTTATGATAGATTAGTGGATTATGAACGCTTTCCGGTGTTTCCCCTGTTTTAATATAATGTTTAACCGCTTTTATAATCCGCCGTCGGGTTTGTGAAACCATTTTATCTGACGTGCCAAGTTGTTCTTTTGTTCGGTCAGATATCGGTGTCATACTTTCTGTGATCATCGTGTCTTGAATATGACCTGTGTCAATCCCCGTATAGCTTTTTGATTGCTGGACATCGCGGTCTATCATGTAATCATTCCCCGCGTTGCTTTCTAGCCTAAAGCGGCCAAGCCAACTGGTTGGATCATGGGGTTTAAGTTTCACTTCACCGCCCATACCGTGAATTTTACTGCCTTTAATTTTATTATTTGATGGGCCAGCACCTTTTTTACCAAAATGATAAAACATCACATTTTCATCATCAATAGGCACCCATGCACGGGCAATCAACTGTTCTTCCATCATTGAACCCGGTGACATGGTCCAAAAAGGAAATAAATACTGTGCCACCCGCCATAAGGTATTATCGCCATCAGCCGGACGATATGCACCGTACATTGTGCCATATTCGCGATCAAGAACTTCATATTTAGGCGCTTTATCGGTCAGCATGATTTGGGTATTGCGACTATCGGCCTGCGCAAGTGATGCACCACCCGCGTGTAAGAAACCGAAATGCGAAGTATCAATATCGCCTTCAAGCCCTTGCAACCAACTGCATTCACGTAAAGAAGCCCAAATATTACGGTTATCTTCCGGCATTCTGTTGGCATTAAGCAGAGGTAGCGGCGGCGGGGTTTCGCGTTCCCCCATATAAGCCCAAACCATGCCACCCCGTTCAATACAAGGGTAAGCCTTAACTTTTACCTTATGCTTAAAATCTGTTTCCGGTGGCTCACTGGGCATATCCACACATTGCCCATCCACATCAAACTTCCATCCATGATAAACGCAGCGAATACCTTCTTCTTCGTTTCGACCAAAAAACAGCGATGCGCAGCGGTGCGGACAAACATGATCCATCAACGCGTACCTGCCCTCGGCGGTTTTAAAGCCAATAAGCTTTTCACCAAGCAGCTTTACCCGTAAGGGTTCTTTATCCGCCTCAACCTCTGATGCCATATAGGCCGGCACCCAATATTCTCGCATGAATTTACCCATGGCGGTTCCCGGACCAACTTGTGTCAACAGTTCATTATCTGCGGCGCGCATATTAATTCCTCATTTTTTTGAAACATCAATATTGTTATGACGATAACAAAGCAATATAGTGTTGTAAAATATAATTTTCTTATTTTACTTATACTTTTAATAGCATATCATTCATTTGAATTAATAGATTAGGTATTTTAAATGCAGATTGCCCATATAAATGGCGTTGATATTGAATACGCGGACTGTGGTGATAAAACCGCACCTGTAATGGCCTTTTCTAACTCACTTGGGTCCGATATGAGGCTTTGGGATAATTTGATTGAGCATTTCAAAGATCAATTTAGGCTGATTAGGTATAATAAACGAGGGCACGGAAAATCAACTGTCACTGATCAAGAATGTACGATTGAATTGCTCGATAATGATTTGGCTTCATTACTTAAATATTTGGAAATTGATCAAGTGATTATTTGTGGCATATCCGTTGGCGGCATGATCGCACAAAATATCGCGGTTTCCCATCCTGACCTCGTTAAAGCATTAATATTATGTGACACAGGCACCAAAATAGGCGAAGAAGATTTCTGGCAAGACCGAATATCCGCAGTCAATAAAAATGGACTTGAACCTATATCGGACGCGATCGTCGAGCGATGGTTTTCGCAAGATTTTAAAAAGTACTGTAAAGGCGAAATAGAACAGTGGCGACAAATGTTAATCCAAACGTCTACACAAGGCTATATCGCCGTCTGTAACGCCCTTAAAGTCGCAAACCTCACAGCTGATAGCACCAGCATCACTCAACCTACCTTATGTGTTGGCGGGGATGAGGACCTTTCTACGCCGCCTGAGTTGGTGAAAAAACTATCTAGTATTATAAGAGGGTCAGAATTTAAAATCATTGAACAAGCAGGGCATCTTCCGTGTATAGAAAAGCCTTACATACTTGCAGATCATATTCATAAATTCATTAAGGAGAATAATCTTGTCTGAAAAGCATGATAAAGGAATGGCCGTCAGACGCAAAGTTCTTGGCGATGCCCATGTGGATAAAACCATTGAACAGAAAACGGATTTTGATGCTGATTTTCAGGATTTTATCACCGAAGGTGCATGGGGGTCGGTTTGGGCCCGTGATGGTGCTTTAAGTTTACGTGACAGAAGTCTACTGACCTTAACATTGCTTGCTTCTGCGGGACATGACAAAGAATTTGAAATGCATATTCGCGCCTGTAAAAATACAGGCGCCACTAAGGAAGACGTGAAAGAAACCTTACTCCACATGGGCGTATATGTGGGCGTACCAATATCAAATCATTACATTAAAATTGCCAAAAAAATCTATGACGAAATGGATAAGGAAAATTCATGAGCGATCATAAAATAGATACACATAAAATAGATACACATAAAATTGATACACATAAAATTGACAAAAGGGACTGGGACGCACACCCGCCCTATGTTTATCCCGATTATAAATCAACCACATTTCGCGGACCGACAAAGCCACTGGTACCTATTGCGCATACATTATCGGAACTAACAATCCCCGCTTTCGGACACGAACAAATTCAAGAATTTGATAATGACCTCACCATCAATGGACGAGTGGACGGGGAGCCACAGGGCGAACGCATTCAGGTTTCCGGTCGGGTGCTTGATGAATATGGCAGGCCTCAAATTGGAACTTTGGTTGAGATTTGGCAGGCCAATGCGGCGGGGCGTTATATCCATAAAACCGACCAGCATGACGCGCCAATTGATCCAAATTTCTTTGGTGGCGGGCGGTGTGTCACTGATGAAAATGGAAGATATACATTTTTAAGCATTAAACCGGGCGCTTATCCATGGGGTAACCATCATAACGCATGGCGGCCCAACCATATTCATTTTTCCCTGTTTGGCATGAGCTTCGCCTCAAGATTAGTGACACAAATGTATTTTCCGGGTGATCCTTTACTGGCCCTTGATCCAATATTCAATGCGACCGCAGACAAAATTGCCCGGGAAAGCTTAGTTTCAAAATTTTCTCAGAAATATTCCATTCCCAATATTGCCTTAGGATATGAATTTGATATTGTCTTACGTGGTCCTGCCGCCACACCGATGGAGGCATGATGATGAGCAACAAATTAAAACAAACACCTTCACAAACGGTCGGCCCATTTTTTTCATATGCCCTTACCCCCGAACAAAGCGGATATAATTTAAAATCCATCGCCTCACCAGATATGAGAGCAGATGATACGCCCGGTGAACATATAAACTTAAGCGGAAAAATATACGACGGAAACGGGGAAATCGTATCAGACGCCATGATCGAAATTTGGCAGACCGACGCAGATGGAAATTATTTAGACCGTGATACGCCGCCAATGGATGGAACTTTTACAGGATTTGGTCGTTGCGACTGCGAAATAAAGAAAGAATTTTATTTTAACACGGTAAAACCGGGACCAATTGAAGAGGGCCACGCCCCGCATATTAATATGATTGTTTTTATGCGCGGAATGCTGACCCATGCCTATACGCGGATATATTTTTCAGATGAAAGTGACGCCAATGAAAAAGACGCCGTTTTCAAAAGCGTCCCGACTGAGCGCCGCCATACAATCATTGCAAATCGTGTTGAAGAAGATAACATTGTCACATATCAATTCGATCTTCATATGCAAGGCGACAACGAAACCGTATTTTTTGATGTTTAAGTAAGGAACATTCATGACCGTATCCCCCTTTGGATCGACAATATATAAAGGCTTATTTTCTGATGAAGAAATAAGTTCATTATTCACTGATCAAGCGCATATTAAATCATTGATAAAGGTGGAAATGGCTCTTGCAAAAGTTCAAGGCGAGCAAAACATCATTCCCGCTGAAGCTTCCGAGAACATAACCAGCGTTTTAAATGATCTGAGTATAAAACCCGAAGAATTAACAGACGGCACGACAAAAGACGGCGTTGTTGTTCCAACATTGGTTAAAAAACTTAGGGAAGCAGTCGGCGGCGATAACGCCAGTTACATTCATTACGGTGTGACCAGTCAGGATATCATTGATACGGCGCTGGTACTTCAAATAAAATCAGTTATTGATATTTATGAAAAACGCATTTCAGATATTTGCAAGTCATTAGCCACCCTTGCCGATGTTCACCGCGGGACAATCATGGCTGCACGCACAAGGTCACAAATTTCAACCCCGACAACATTTGGCTTAAAAGCAGCGAATTGGTTGATGCCTTTGATACGCCACCAACAAAGATTATCAGAATTAAAAGGGCGCCTCTTAATCCTCTCCCTCGGCGGAGCGTCGGGGACGCTATCGGCTATAAATGATGAAGAAGCAATCTTAACGGCAAAAGGATTAAAAGAAGAACTGGGATTAGATTTGCCGCCATTACCATGGCATAATCAACGCGACAATATTGGCGAGCTATCGTCATTTTGTGCACTGCTGACCGGATCAATCGCAAAAATCGCCAGCGATATTATATTCTTAAGCGCCTCAGGCATTAATGAACTTAGCATAACAGGCGGCGGTGCA
>JABIPV010000203.1 GCA_018699075.1 Kordiimonadaceae bacterium
CCATTGAAAATTTTAAAAACAATTTGTCAGAAGCTCAGGATGAGACAAGTGATGCATATTCTTTATTGCTTGCTATTGATGGGATCGGTGAAAAGGTTGCTGCATCCATTATTGATTTTTTTGCAGAACCGCAAAATATGCTGGTCGTCGAAGACCTATTGAATCAAGTTAATGTAGATGAATTCATTCCTCCGCAAACTGAAAACTCTAATATTGCGGGTAAAATCATTGTCTTTACGGGAAAGATGGAAAAGCTAAGCCGGCAAGAGGCTAAAGCCTCAGCGGAAGGGCTTGGAGCGAAGGTTTCTAGTTCTGTTTCAAGTAAGACAGATATTCTTGTGGCAGGGCCTGGGGCTGGTTCTAAGCTTAAAAAAGCGTCAGAATTAGAAATTGACATCCTTACGGAACAACAATGGATCGATTTATTATAGCTATGCAAAAAACGCATGGCTGATTGGTGATTTTACCCCCTACTCATTCCTATCAGGTATATGTATATTCTTTTCAACAGAGGGTGATTGTCATCTTCTAAGCATTGAATTCAACAGAAAAGGATAGATCAATGACTACAGTATTTAACACATATAGCTTCATGGACCTGTTGAAGGATTACAATTATGTACCTGAGACAGTTCAAAGTGAAAATAACCTTTTATCAAAAGCGATAACTTTAATCGCTCAAATTACAGGTATCGTAAAAAGCAAAACTGAAGATTATGACTTTATGGATCTTCTTGGTGATAATGGATGTGTTCCGGTAAATGATAACTGGGTAAAGTCACACACCAATGATAATGCGAAATTAATCAATATCGCGTCTTAAATTATAGAATTTTGTGGCAGTATTTTTATGCTGCCACTGATTTATTTCCCTTAATACTCCCCATATTTGCCTTTCATAAAAGCAGTTTTGCGACAAGCCGTATATATTTTGCGGCAGGACGCATCCTAGGCTATTGCTTGTATTGAATTGATTATTTATCTTTATTACATGGAGTTGATGAACAGCTTCACTAAAATAATTTCAGCAGGTTTAAGGATAGATCAATGACTAACGTACTAAATACATATAGCTTCATGGATCTGTTGAAGGATAATAATTATGTCCCTGAAACAGATCAATATAACTCACCAATTCTTCAAGATATTGAAGATGTTTTTGGCAATTTTGCAGATTTGATAATTGCAAATACAACTGATTATGGTTTCATGGAACTTCTTAATGATAAAGGATATATTCCTAGTAATGATTTTTGGCTTCCAAAACCGAGCAATGATAACGATATCATTCTAAAGCTTGCGTCATAAATTATTTTAAGTGTGGTAGCATTGAAGCTACCACATCTTTAAAAAACTATTTCTTCTTTAACACTAAAGTTTGCCATTCATTTATGGGGTATCTTCTTAAAAGCCCCCAACCTTCAATTTCATAAGCGTCCAAGACTTCATTTTCTTGAACGTTTAAAAGCCCCGATAAAATTAAAACTCCATTTGGTGCTAAATTCATACAAATGTCATGCGCCAACACTTTTAAAGGGGCAGCCAAGATATTGGCGACGATAATATCGTAGGGTCCTTTTTCTTCCAGTACAGAATTCTCAAAACCATCACAAGTAACTGTTGCAATACCGGTTTCATTATCGTTTGTATGGATGGTTTTTACATCATTAACCGCTACATTTTCAGCGGCAGTTTCCGTCGCTATAGGGTCAATATCACTGGCAATGACTTTTACGTCCCATTGTTTTGCCATTGCGATGGCGAGAACACCGCTACCACATCCAAGGTCAAGACCAATTTGAGGTTTGAAGGTTTGATATAAATCACTAATCGCCAGCAGGCAGCCATTTGTTGTTTCATGAGATCCTGTGCCAAATGCTTGCCCTGCTTCCATGAGTATGGGTATTTTGTTATCAGGAATATTTTCTTGATCGTGGCACCCAAATAGATAAAATTTTCCAGCATCAATAGGTTTTAGTATTTTTTGTGAATGGGCAACCCAATTTTCATCGGCGAGTTTTTCAAGTGTAAATTCCGGTGCGGGTAACTGAAAAATTTCGGCCATCTGCTTAAGGGCTATTTTAAAAGCATCACTATCTGGACGGTTATTATAATAAGCCTCAAGTCTTCTATTTTCTAAATCATTTAATATTTCAAAATCTGATACTGTCGCAAAATCTTCACCGCCATGAGCATAAAGAATTTCTTCAAGTGCAGGGAGTAAAATGGTTGGTGAAATAAGGCTAATTTTCCAGGTAGAATCATCGTCTTTTTGAGGGGTGTTATTCATAGAATTTTCCGGTAAAAAAATTATTATTGTGGGTCAAAAACGTTATATTCTGCCATCCTGAGGCCAAAATTGCGATAAGATGCACAATATTTGCGATGAGTAACATTTGACCCCATTGTCCTTCAGATGGAATTAAAATACAATCTAATTAATCGGAGAATAACAGTATGAAGAACATTATATCAAAATTACCAACATTACTTTCGGGTCTATTTATTGGATCACTCGCATTAGTACAATCGTCCTACGCGGATGATATTTCTGTAAAACATGACTTAGAAGGTTTTGATAAAATTCGCATTGATAATGCCGCCATAGAGCTTGATGTAGAAGTTGGTGAAGATTTTGAAGTAATCGTTGAAGGTAGCGAGATCAATGTGGAAACATTGTTGTTTAAAGTACGCGGTGACAAGCTTGTTATTTATAGAGATGAAGATAGCAGTAGATGGGACAGAAGAGGAAATTCAAGCATAGAAGTATCCATAAAGATGCCAAGTTTTACAGGATTAGATCTTCGAGGTGCCGTTGATGCCGAAATCAAGGGTATCGATAGTGACGAAGTTGAGTTTGACTTGAAAGGTGCTGGAAATATTGAGGTCGAAGGCGAATGTAAATGGCTGATCATTGATTTAAAAGGTGCCGGTAACGTGGAAGCTAAAGATCTAGAATGTGAACAAGTAGATGTGGAATTAAAAGGCGCCGGTAATATTGAAGTATATGCCAGTGAAGAAGTAAGTGCCGATATTAAAGGTATGGGGAACATCGATGTATTCGGGCGTCCCGATAAAGTATCAAAAAGTGATGGATGGCTTAGTCATATTTCAATCCATTAAACAAAATAAATAACCAATAAAACACATAAAAAATCAAGGAAGATAACATGAACAAATTAATTAAATTAGCAGGCGTTTCAGTCGCTGCACTATCTGCCGCCTTATATGCTTCATCTGTGACAAAAGCGATGGCAGAAGAAATCACAAAAACTTCGGATATTGAGGGTTTTACAAAAGTGAAATTAAATACATCATCCGATGTTAATATTTCCATGGGCAATGATTTTTCAGTTGTAATGACCGGTGATGATGAGAAAATTAATGATACCGTATTGGTACTTAAACGCGATACGCTAATCATTAAATATAAAAATGAAGACCGTAACCATCGTTATGACCGTGGCCAAGAAATGTTGGTGACAATTGTAATGCCAAATATTGAAGAAATGAAAATCAATGGTTCAGGTGATGTTGATATTACTGGTGTTGATAATGAAGAACTCGCCCTTAATATTAACGGTTCAGGAGATTTAACTGTAGATGGTAAAAGTGAAATGCTTGATATTGGCATAAACGGCTCCGGTGACATTTCAATGGATACAGTTGACGGAAAAGATGTTGATGTTTCCATTAATGGCTCCGGCAGCGTAGAGTTTAGCGGCGGTACATGCCAATCAATGGATATTTCCATTAATGGTTCCGGCGATGTTGAAGCCAAAGACGTTCAATGCGTTGATGTTGAAGTTGATGTCTCTGGTTCTGGTGATAGTACGGTATATGCAAGTAATTCACTGACTTTCGATAGTCATGGTTCTGGTGAAGTTGATGTATTCGGTAAACCAAAAACTGTAATAGACAGAGAAGCAGAACGTAGAAGTAACATTACAATTCGTTAAACGGTAAAAGTAAACAAAAGAGACGTAAAATGACTAAATCTTTTAAAAAAACAGGTACATCATTGCTGGTATTAACGGCGGCATTATATGCAGCCACAGTGGTAACAAGTCCTGCACAAGACACAACTGAAACATTTGATATATCAGGTTTTACAGAAGTTGAATTAAGTACGTCGGCTGATTTAAAGATCACCATTGGCGATGAATATTCAGTGACTTTGACTGGTGATGCTAGCCGTATTGAGAGTACGGAATTTGATCTTTCAGGTGACGAGTTGGAAATTAGCAGTAATAGAAGATTTAGTTTTTTTGGCCGCAGTGAAAAAGGTTATTTGAATATTGCTATTACAATGCCGAATATTGAAGCCATGGAAATTAATGGTTCCGGCGACGCTGAAATTATAGGCGTAGATAATGAAGAACTATTTTTGAATGTAAACGGTTCCGGTGATCTTTATGTAACCGG
>JABIPV010000113.1 GCA_018699075.1 Kordiimonadaceae bacterium
GCGCGCAAAATGAAACAAAAATGGCTCTCATTAAATCTGCTCAATAGTTTTTATCTTATACTGTTTTTTCATCTTGGCTTCTGGTTGCTCGCGCCCAGAATTCCATTCCCGCAGATCATACCGGATGAAATTAATATTTCAGGACTGGTGGAACTGCAGAATTTTGAACTTGTTCTCTCAGGCCTGCTTAATTCACTTATCGTTGCGGCACTGGTGATTGCCATTAATCTGATCTTCGCTCTACCTATTGCGCTGTTGCTGACCAAATACCAGAATGACTTTACTCGTGTTTGTTCAGGGCTTTTGTATATTCCTGTGCTGGCGCCTGTGTTGCTTCCGGCTTTCGGGCTTTATGAATTTTTCATCCGCTCGGGTAAAAGCCCCGCCCCAAGTGGTCCGTTATTTCCAGCTTGGCCTGCTCACAGACCAAAATAAAGCTTATTTCCCCGTAGCAAGCCTAAATGAAAAAGGCGGAGAAGCCACCTTCCCCTGCAAAATTCTATCATCCGTAAAACGCGGCCAAATCAGCGAATACACCCTTGATCATAGTGGTCAAAAGCTAAAATATTTCAGCCAAAATGATCATAAAGATGCGCTGGTTTTATATGCTAATCTGCAAAACAAAATAACCTGTGATAGTAACAATTTTTAGTGTCTGCTTCCGACGACATAAGTAGCCGTTAGCGCATCCATTAAGTATCATCAATGCTGAGAATTATTTCCATTTAAGTTTTGATGCAGAGGCTTTCCTATTTTCTTCATCAGAATATACCCCAACCATACCCCTCATGAAGGCATTGGGGAAAACGCCTTCGTGCGCTTCATCAGGGAGAACTTCAATGTTCACTTTTAAATTGGGATTAAATCGTCTTTGCAAAGAATTAAAAAGCACATAAAGATCAGTGACTAGGCTCATTCTTTCTTCGCCGTCACCAACTGCAAAGTAAGCTCTTGTTTCAATGGGGTACTCGGCATCTTTTGTCGCTTCCGCCGTTTTCATAATTGCTCGCTCCATCCGAGGATATAAAAAATCATCCCACCAAATTGCCGGGCTTATAATTAAATAACGCTTAAACATACCGGGTCTAGTCATAAGAGAGTAGGCAGCGGCTAAGCCGCTCATCGACTTTCCGATAAGTACCCTATCTTCAGCATCCACTTCATATTTAGCTTCAATAAAGGGTATCACTTCATCTCTAACCACATCAAGAAAAGCATCAGCGCCGCCAGAATTTTCGTAATCTACCGGGTTTCCTGAAAGGAAGTGAGACGCATCTGGAGGAGCGAATGCAGTCGGTGTATAATCGCGTGTGCGATTTTCCTCTTTCCATGTACCGTCTGCTTCATCCTGATAACCAATACCGATGAAATACGCACTGGGGGTATAATTGAAATATTCATAATTATAACTCATTGAAGCAGCCGGAGTAAAAAGTGCAAGTGGGTCTAGAAAATAAAAGCTTGAAGGTTTCTCGCCCTCTTGGGGTGGTTCAATTGGCGCACGGATATAAAGGCGATAAGCAACACCATTTTTTGAAACAGGTAGATCAAATACTTTAACATCCCAAGGATATTCAAACTTTTTAGCAGGTAAATTATTAGCTAGGTCTTGTGTTGTTTGAGAAAAAGACGCCTGCGCGTATCCGATCAAAAGAAATAGGACTGCTATATGCCGCAGATAACGGCCTCTATTCAAAAATAATTTAATACTTTTCATTTTGTAAACTGCCATCCATAAATGGTAATTTCCAAGCTCCCAAGGAACGCTAACATGAGCAAAAACAATTTACAATAAACTTTAACGTAGTTGATATTTTTGCCAAATATTTTTTTGACCGAAAACAAATGCGCTTTAAAAGTTAATGAAGTTTATTTCTCTACTATTGTGAACGATTGCTTCTGGCGAAATAACGAGAAAGAGTTAAATTTTTATCTTCTAACAAATGTTGGATAAAATTCGCGAAGCTGCTCAATCATATCTGAAAATGATATTTGCCCGTATGCGGCAGATATTTTGTCAGATGGCGAGTAAGTGAGTAAGGAACCGAGAGCTGGAAATGAAACTCTAGTACGCATACCGAGCGCCCCCATTCCAATAATTATTTTGGGAATATCTAAGTCCTTTTCAAACAAAGTCGCTAATCGGATGCAATCAGCTTCACTTTTCACCATACAAGCTATTTTTACGGCATCTGCGCCTACTTTTTTTGCTTGGCTGATCAATGTGTGTAAAAAATCATCATTCGGTGTTTGATCAAAATTATGGTAGGACGCCACTAGATCGCAGCTGTGATCGCAAAGAAATTCCTTCAATGCAGACAGCGTTTCTGGTTCTGATAACTCGATATCAACGGCCCATACATGGGGTATTATTGATTTGAACAATTCTATCCGCTCAGTTTCAGGTTTATTCCAAAAACCACCATCTTCAGTTTTTCTTATGGTCGCTAATGTCGGAACTTCGGCGAATTTATCAATTTCTTTTATTATGTGATTTGGTGCATAGCTTTGAAACATATCAATGCGGATTTCTGCTACTCCCATACCGCATTTAATATGTCTTTCAATTTCCTGCTTCGAAAAACCATCATCAACAAGAACGGCGACAACAACACCAGCATTTTCTTTGATGTGCTTTACCTGCTTTATGAAATTATTTTTTACCCGCATTATCTTATTCCAAATTTTCCTGTGGGATCAACAACGCCGCGATACCCGCTAGTAATAGTGGAAATGAAAATATTATAAACATGGTTTGAATTGCAATTCCCGCATCATACAAAATGCCAAAAAGCGCTGGTCCAATGATGGCACCAAAACGGCCAATACCGATCGCCCAACCGATGCCCGTTGTACGTATATGTGAACTGTAAGCTCTTGCGGCTGCCGGATAAAATCCAGTGATGCCGCCTTGAGCTGAAATCCCGATAAAGAATATCAAACCAAACATAACACCGTAACTCATGTCAAAATTCGCATAAATTGACATGAAAATAAAACCGCACAGCATGTATATAAATATTAGACGATTAATTTTTAACCATGTCGCGAGCCACCCTATGCCAACCGTACCAATGAACGCCCCCACGTTTAACGCCATACCTGCGTATGTCGCTAACTCAAAAGGCATACCTGATGTCGTGGCTATATTTGGTATCCAGCTGATTAACGTATAAAGCGTCATAAACGCGAAAAATATCCCGCTCCAAAGCAACAAAGTAGCTCGCTTTAAATTATTACTAAAAAGATCCCGCACAGGGGTTCTGGCTCTCGCCTCAATTGGTTTTTTGGGCAAGTGATCAATTTGCTCCTGGCCCATACGCTTAAGCAATCCATTAATTTTCTTCAAAGCATTTTCGGGTTGGTGTTTGGCTAAAAAAGATAACGTTTCCGGCATAAACCAGTAGATTAACGGAAGCATAATGAGTGATATTGATCCCGCGGTAGCGTAAACGATGCGCCAACCAAATTGAGGCACCGCCCAAGCAACAAAAAAACCGGTAAGTATCGCGCCGATTGACCACCCACCTTGCACAAAACCGACACTGAAATTGCGGTTCTTCTCATTCGAGAACTCCGAAGCAACCGCCGCCATAGTTGGTAAAATACTACCAATCCCTAGCCCGGTTATAAAACGAAGAACGAGCATCTGTTCTAACGAATTAATTATGGCGGTCGCTAGCATTCCAGATGCGATCAATGCCGTCGAGATGAACAACAATTTAAATCGGCCAATTCTATCGGCAATTGGTGCCAGACAAATGCAACCCATCATCATCCCAAACAGGCCAGCGCCAAATATATAACCGAGCTGTGTTTTCGATAAACCCCATTCAACCTCAAGCGAAGAACTAGTGAAGGAAACAATAAGAACATCCATACCGTCAATCATATTGAGGACAAAGCACATTATGATCGCCATTAACTGCACTGGTTTCATCGGACTGTTAAGAATTTTATTTTGCAACATATCCTGAAACGCATCGTAAGCGTCATTCTCATTGCCCGATGTTGAGGATGCCTTATTAATCAATCTTTTTTCCCATTACCCTAGTGCTTTATATCAAGGCACGGACGTTATCACAGCTTATTGCCAATTTAAAGAAATTACCAGAATTACACCGAAGCATAAGATCATTGCCTTTTTTAAAAAGACTTCAAGAAATTTACTCGTCATTACTAATTTTTAATATCCGCTTTGGGTCGTCAGGAGGTGCTCAAGCAGGGTGATAATAGCAAATATCCACAATTATTATATATCCGCTTCCGACGACATAAGCAGACATTTGGACGGTGCACATATCTATTGGGGCTTGATCCTTTATATACGTCTAGTTTGGGAAAAAAAGATCAAGCTAATATACACAATGTTCCTATCAAGGTTGCTTAGACCGAATTTTCTTGCGCTTAAATTAAATTATCATATAATTATTTTTGTTTTATATAACAATATAAGTTTTATATATAAAACCAACATCACTCTCCAATCATAAGGCGCGCGTAAACAATATAAAGGGTATTTAAGATATGAATAAAGCTTGGGTTTTTATGACATTCTGTTTCACAACTTTGATAATGGGATGTAGTAATAATAGCGAAGTTGAAGAGGTTTCTGATGAAATATCTGAGGAAATTTCTCAAGCTGCTGATGGTCCTAAATTTGATCTTCTTTCAACGCCGGTAGGTGATGTAAATTTCCCAACCAGCTGTACCGCAGAAGCAAGCCCATTAGTTGAGCGTGGTGTCGCACTTATGCATAACATGATGTATCCGGAAGCCCAGTTTGCTTTTTCAATGGCTGATGATGCTGACCCTAACTGCGCAATGTCATATTGGGGCCAGGCCATGGTTATGATCCATCCACTTTGGGGTGATGCACTGTCAGCAGAAGATTATGCGCGCGGCCTTGAATTAACAAGAAGAGGGCAATCAATCAACGGCATCACAGAACGTGAACAGAATTTTTTAAAGACCACTGAAGCTTTTTACTTGGAAAGCGCTGATCTAAACATGGTCAACGGATTTGCCAAGATGTCAGCTGTTTGGCAAAATATATCTGATGAAATGCCAGAAGATATGGATGCAAAAGCCTTTAATGCGCTTTTTAAAGTTGCTATTTCAAAAAATGACTCTGAAAGACTTGAAGCAGGGCAGGTTGCGCTTGACGTATTGAAAACCATGCCAAACCACCCGGGCGGACATCATTATGTAATTCATGCCTTTGACACGGCCGATCTAGCCAGTGGTGCGCTTGAAGTAGCGGATCATTATGGTCAAATAACGCCTAAAGTGCCCCATGCCTCTCATATGATGACACACACATATACGCGCTTGGGAAAATGGGATAGCGCTATCGAATGGAATAATATCTCTGCCGGTACCGCCCTTGAAATCTGTATTGATAATGGGGCCGTTAATTCACATTACCCACACGCAATGGACTATTTAGTATTTGCTCATCTGCAAAAAGGTGACGACGAAGCCGCAGCGAAACTCGAGGAAGATTTATTTTCCCTTGATATTCAGGAATATGAAAAAAGCGGACAACGTGCCATCGCGTATGCTTTCACAGCAGTTCCCGCTAGAAATTCAATGGAGAGTAAAGATTGGCAAACTGCCATTACTCTTACGCCAAAATCACCTGCATATTTCCCATGGATAGATGCGGATAAGAGAGACATTGGCAACACACATTTTGCGCGCGCCTTAGGCTTCTCTCGCCTTGGCCGTCCTGATGAAGCAACCGCTGATATTGAGCTTCTAGCAGAAATGGCCGCAACATTGCCACCAATGAATGGTCTTGAATATTACAGAATGAAAATTGATAGCCAGCTGCTTGGTGCGCGTGCATGGCAATATCTTGCCAATGGCGATACTGAAAATGCTCTAGCCTTAATGAAGGAAGCATCAAAACAAGAAGCAACAAGCAAAAATGCGCCGTCTAACCCCGGCGATATTTTACCTGCTGAAGAATTATTAGGTGATATGTATCTGGAGCTTTCCCGTGTTGAGGAAGCACATGCCGCATACAAACTTTCATTAAAACGTTCCCCAGGACGGTACAACAGCATTTATGGCGCAGGTAATACCGCTTTTGAATTAGGTGACATGGAAACGGCAAAAAAATACTTTTCGCTTCTGATCGAAAATTCTGAAGGTGGAAATTCAAGTCGCACTACGCTCGCAGATGCCCGCATTAAACTTGCAACACTTAATTAATTGGAAGCATCATGAAGATTATGCGAGAAATAAATTCAATCATTTTAATAGGCGGCTTTATTGCTCTTACCGGGTGTGGCAATTCTGGAGAAGAAAATATTGACTTCACTAATCCAGTAGACCAAAAAAAGCTTGCTGTAAGTTTCATTGATAACTTCAATCAAGCGAAACCTATTTCTCCTATATCCGCAGATGATATATCTGAAGTAGTAGCCTATCAGATTGCAGATTTATATGTAGAGGAACTTCTGAAAACGCAAGGAAAGATAGCTGGATATAAAGTCGGCACATTTGCTAAGGGCGAATATGACAATGGTCCTGTCAATGGCTTAAGTGGACCAGTCACGGCAGCGATGTTTTCAAAAGGCATTCATAAGAGCGGAAAGCATATTTCAGTTGATTGCTGTAATATGAGCTTCGTTGAAGCCGATTTTGCGGCAATAGTAGGTAGTGTTGATATTAATGATGCGCAAACGGATAAGGAAATCCTTGCTGCGTTATCTGGCTTTCGGCCATTTATTGAAATGCCTGATTTACTTCAACCATCTGACGGTAGCTCTAATGTTGGTGGGATAGCGACAAATTACGATTTTAGAAACGCCATCATCGGTGATCTAATCGAAACCAAGGCAACTGCCGACTGGATTAATAGGCTCAATAACTTTAGCTTTCAAATGACCAATGAAAATGGTGATCTTCTTGCTGAAGGTTCTATTAAAGATGCGTATGAACCTCTATACCGCGTTAGGCATCTGCGCAATCGTCTCCTTAAACGCGGACGGCCCTTAAAAGCAGGTGACATACTTTCACTCGGGAATATGGGGGCAATTCGAACCTTAAAGCCAAACCTTTATTTTGACCCGTCTACGCGCCCTGTTTTTCGTGGCAACATTGCGACTGTTAGTTACATTGGGCTTGACCCATCTGGGCCAGCAACTGTTAGTGTCGTGATTGACCGAATTTTTGAATGAGACAAACAAGAATGTAACATGTGCCAATCTTTTGCCGTAATCGGGGCCCACTAATCTCATTTTAACGAATGTCCGCTTTCGACCCA
>JABIPV010000193.1 GCA_018699075.1 Kordiimonadaceae bacterium
AAAGAATTATCTTTTGCTGTTTCTTCATTTGGTGAAAAATGATGCGGCCTTATCATTATAACCGCTGCAGGTGCTTGTGCGCTGCGACGATCCATGATTATTTACCTTGCGCCGCTTGCGCCCGTAAAATCATTCCGAACAAATCGCGTGGATCATCAGGATCCGCCACCATATCAAGATTTTGAAATTGTCCTGTCGCTTCAAGTTGATCACGGATGTAGCGTAACGCAGAGAAATCCTCAATCGCAAAACCAACACTATCAAATAATGTGATTTGTTTGTCTGTTGTGCGACCTTCGGCATCACCTGTCATTACTTGCCATAATTCTGTGACCGGATAATCTTCAGGAAGTTGTTGAATTTCGCCTTCAATTCGTGTTTGTGGCGGATATTCAACAAATATTTCAGAACGCAGTAAAATATCTTTATGAAGTTCGGTTTTTCCGGGGCAATCGCCGCCAATAGCATTAATATGTACGCCCGAACCAACCATATTATCAGTTAAGATTGTGGCATATTGCTTATCGGCTGTAACCGTCGTGATAATCTCGGCCCCCTCAACGGCCATTTGTTCACTATTACATTTTACAATATTAAAGCCTAAGCCGTTCAAATTTTTTGCACACCTATCGGTCGCTGTCGCGTCAATATCATAGAGACGCAGATTTGAAATACCTGTTATTGCTTTAAAAGCCAATGCCTGAAATTCAGACTGTGCGCCATTCCCAATCATTGCCATGGTTTTTGACCCTTTTGGCATTAAGTATTTAGCCGCCATAGCCGACGTCGCCGCCGTACGTAAAGCTGTTAAAATTGTCATTTCCGAAAGAAGAACCGGATAGCCCGTATTGACATCTGCAAGAACACCAAAAGCTGTGACAGTTTGTAAACCTTCTTTAGTATTCTTTGGATGGCCGTTGACATATTTAAAACCATAAACTTCACCATCACTGGTCGGCATAAGTTCAATAACACCTTCATTAGAATGTGATGCCACACGGGGTGTTTTATCGAAAAGTTCCCAGCGCTTAAAATCATTTTCAAGATATTCAGCGATGCCGGTTAAAACTTTTTCCACACCTATTTCCAATACGATTTTCATCATATGATCAACACTGACAAACGGAACTAGATTTAAGTCGTTTGATGTCATTTCATTCATTGGATTATCCACTTCTTACTGTATTTATTAAAATTCATTATCTTATTTTTACAGGATAACGCTGAGAATAATTATAAACAATGTTATTTTCTTACAAATTATGCTTAGTTTTTTATCATATTTACAGTATAAACTATACATAATGTCAAAATCAAAGCGAGTTCATCATGACACAGAGAAACAACGAACCATCAAAATATATCTATGATCAATTGGACCGTGAGTTAATATCATTATTACGTAATGATGGACGCGCACCATTGTCAAAGCTTGCTGATATTTTAAAAGTATCGCGCGGCACGGTACAAAACCGCCTAGATCGCCTTCTCTCTTCTGGAACTTTACATGGTTTTACCGTTAGAGTTCGCGAAGATTACGAACATGGCGCTATCCGTTCTTTAATGATGATTGAAGTGGTGGGAAAATCCACCTCTCAAGTGATTAAAAAATTACGTGGCCTGCCTGAACTTCAAACCTTACATACTACCAACGGATCATGGGATTTAGTCGCGGAAATTCAAACATCAAGCCTTAATGATTTTGACCGTGTTTTACGAGAAGTGCGTATTATTGACGGTATATTAAACAGTGAAACCAGCATTTTGCTCAGTTCGGTTTAACTCGTAATACCGCTCAATAATTCCTCAACATATGAATTAAATGGGGCATTTATTATATCTTCTGTTTTACCATGCTGAATAATTTTACCATTCTGAATTACAACGATATTTTCAGCTAACTTCACGGCTTCTTCCATATCATGGGTGACCAATAAAATTGTTCTGGCCTCTGCTTTTTGCAGCTTTTCAAATTCCGCATGAATGTAACTTTTCGTGATCGGGTCAAGTGCCGAAAAAGGCTCATCTAGTAATAACAGAGGGGGGTTTAACATCATGGCCCGGCACAGGCTAACCCGTTGTTGTTGTCCACCAGACAAGTTATGGGGAAATCTCTCAAGCAATTCTTTCATCAAATCTACCACTTCAATGACAAAATTAGCCCGCAGATTAATTTCCTCGTCATTCCATCCGCTTAGTTTAGCCATAACCGTAATATTTTCATAAACAGTCATATGCGGAAAAAGTCCAGCCCCTTGAACCGCATATCCCATTTTTTTTCTTAAAGAAGGCAGGTCATCATAATCAATTTTCTGATCAAAAATCGCAACATGCCCTGCTGTAGGACGGACAAGACCATTTACGATTTGTAGTAAAGTCGTTTTACCGCTACCACTTTCCCCGACCAGTGCCGTTGTTTCATTCTGGGTAATGTTTAAGTCAACCTTATCAAGTACAGTAATATCACCGTACGTCTTTGAAATATTATTAAATGTTACCGAATATGAAGACAAAACCCTTATTTCCTTTTTTTAAAATGTAAGGGCGAACGTCGCGCCGCCACCTTCGGTTTGTGAAAGAATGATCGACCCGCCATGAGCAATCATAACTTGCCTTGTCAGTGCTAACCCTACCCCTGAGCCTTCACGTTTAGTCGTATAAAAAGGTACAAATATTTTTGCTGCCAATTCTTCAGAAACACCCGGTCCATTATCGGAAACCTCAATAACAATGCGGCCTCTTTTATTAAGCTTGGCTGATAATTTTACTTTTGCATCTTTGACATTTTCCAAAGCCTGTTCCGAATTTTTCATTAAATTAATCAACATTTGCTCAAGCATATCTTGATCTGCAGATATCTCCAGCCCCTTGGTTGCCACATCTTGTTCAATGGCAATATTCTTATCTTTCCAATTTACTGCCGCAATTCTAACCACATCTTCAAAAGTTTTAGTCACATTAAGTTGCGTTTTTTCAGGTGGTGGAAGGCGAGTTAAGCGTCGGTAACTTTGAACAAAATGCATCAAGCTATCTGATCTTCTTGCTACCGTATCCACCGCATTGCGCACATCAACTAGCTCTTCTACCAATTCCGTTTGCCCCTCCGCCTTTTTAATCGCATCATCAACCAAGTCTGTTGATGTTTTTGCCAGTGACGACACAGGCGTAATACTGTTCATAATTTCATGTGTAAGCACGCGAACTAAATCTTGCCACGCTTTTAACTGGGCCACATCAAGTTCACTTTGGATGTCTTGCAAGGAAATAAGTTTTTCCACTTTACCCGCAGAAATAATTTGCGTTGATGCGATGGTCAATGTCTGTTCCATACCGTCTGCTTTAAAGGTCACTAAATGGCGTTCCCCAGGTTCCAAAGTGATAACTTTCTTTCGAAACTCTTCGCCAAATTGGTTTAAATCGGCAATCCGCGCCACATGTGCGGATCCAAATAACCGACGGGCACTATTATTATGAATAGAAATAGTGCCGTCGCCATTTAAAGACATCAACGGCACGGGAACATGTTCAATCAGGCCTTTCAAATGTTTAAGTTCTTCTTCTTGTTGCCCGCGATATATGCGAAACCTTTCCAAAATGTCGGTGATTGCATCGCCCAGTTCAATAAACCCTGCCCCCATCCCGGCATGGTCAAATTTTTGACCAAAATCGCCGTAACGCATAGCATCCAAAAACCGTGTAAGATCATCATTGGTTAGTTTCACAAAGCGCACAATTTCAAAAATTTGTATGGTAGAAATACCTGCGGTTAGAATACTGGCCGCGACAAATCCCGGGCTGATAAATAAAATAGCCAAACTTGCCACCGTGATAAAAAGCAGTATCAGGCGAATGGTAAGAAGAAGACTGAAGCGTTTAAAACCCATATTTTTCCATCCTTCGATATAGTGCGGCTCTTGTTAAGCCCAGTTCCTTCGCAGCATGGGAAATGTTATAGCGATGTTTTTTCAGTGACCTTTCGATCAAGGCATGTTCCATCCGTTCTAGATTTAAATTACCATCTGGTAATTCAATATCCGGACCATCATCTGATTTTATCACCATTTTATTTTCAAGCTCGCCCGCTCCTGTTGGATGATTTTCTAGCGCAAAATCAGCGGGTTCAAATGAAGTCCCTTGGCTTAAGATAACTGCCCGTTCAATGGCGTGTCTTAATGCTCTAACATTGCCCGGCCATTCGTAAGATTTAATTGCGTTAAGAGAATTAGAAGAAAGTTTTTTAATTGGCTTATCATATTTGCGGCAATAGAGATTAATATAATGAATAGCGATTTCTTCAATGTCATCAATACGTTCACGAAGTGGCGGAACATTAATTTCAACTGTATTTAACCTAAAGAGCAAATCTTGACGAAACCGCGTTTCATCACTCAGTTGTTTAGAGGTTAAATTTGTGGCGGCTATAACTCTTACATCAATGGGAACCGGTTGATTTGCGCCCACAGGTGTAATCTTTCTTTGTTCAAGAACCGTCAATAATTTAGTCTGCAAATGAAGCGGCAAATTACCGATTTCATCTAAGAACAAAGTTCCGCCTGATGCGGCTTGTAGTCGCCCAACCCTGTCTTCCTTAGCGTCCGTAAAGGATCCCTTTTTATGACCAAATAACTCACTATCAAAAAGACTTTCGCTAATGGCTCCCATATCGACACTTAAAAATATATCCGCAGCTCTATTGGAAAAACGGTGCACTTCGCGGGCAACCAATTCTTTACCCGTGCCATTTTCACCAACAATTAAAACATTGGCATCCGTTGGCGCTGCTCGTTCTATCATAGACTGGATAGTTTTAAGGGCACTTGATGAACCAATTATATGTTGATGAGCTGGTGAAGAGCTCGCCTCGACTAATGTTTTATTAGCCTGCCTTAAACTGGCCGCTTCATTTCTGGTTTTACGAAGCTTAACTGCCGCAGATAAGGTGGCGACAACTTTTTC
>JABIPV010000062.1 GCA_018699075.1 Kordiimonadaceae bacterium
TAACGTCTCAACTCCGCAAACTGCACCAGACTTAGTATTAATCTTTGGCTGCAATTTTAGCACAAAACTTTCATCAGCTAGTGTTGAAAGTATTGATTGCTTAATGGCTTCTTGACTCTCAATTTTTAGACCTAGATCAGTATTATAATAGCTATAACTATTTTCCGAATTAGTCTTAGCCGTTTTAAGTGCCGAAATGGTATTCTCAATAATTTCATCAACTTCACTTCCGTCAAAAGGAAGCAAGGTAATGCCGATGGAAATTAAAGGAGTAATATTTTGACCCGCAACCTCACAATCAAGAGCAAGATATTCTATTATTTTATTCATAACCACATGAATATCTTCTGTTTTCAAAATACTATTAGCTACGACAACAAATTGATTTTTTTCAAATCTTATGGCCGTATCCATTTCCCACAAACTATTCTTAATTCGCGACGCTATGAGTTTAAAATATTCTTCAGAACCTTCTTCACCGATACTCTTTTGAATATTGTCCATGTTGCCAATATCAATTAGTAATACGCCACAGTGTGTTTTTGCGCGCCGGATTTGAATAAGAACGTCATCTAAAACAGACCATAAATGACCACGTTCTGGTAATCCCGTTAACTCATCAAGAGGGGTATATTCTGTCATTACTTTCCACTAGCATCGTTAATTTTCACGTAAGCCATATTACAACAATAAAATATTAACATTAGATAAACTTACTGTTAGTTTAGGGTAATTATTCAAAATATATTTTCATTCTACTTAATTGGCGAGTGATAATTCCTCAAACGTTTCGTTTAATATTGGATATTTCTGCCAGTCTTTATAATCGAAATGCCACCATTCTAATCTATTGACCCTAAAGCCAACATCCTCCATCACGGATCTAAGCAAATCCCGGTGCCAACGTTCTAATGATGTGCCCCCTTTATAATCCGGATAGGAACGCATAGACATTTCATCATATGTCCCGACCATTTTAACTACTTCTCCCGATTTTAATTCATACAAAGTCAAATCAATGGCGCAGCCGCGATTGTGCCTTGATCCTTTACTGGGGTCCGCAACAAAATCACGTTCAAAGCCAGTTGTCGCATCCCAAAATATTTTAGTCACATACCATGGACGATAACCATCATGCATCAAAAGACCATAGCCAAGATCATTGAGTTTCTTATTGGCTTTCTGTATCGCCTTTACCGCTGGGCGTTGAAGAAAAGTTTTTGCCTGTGAATAAGTAGGGACGCCTAAAAAGTTATTTGAAGTCGCGTATCTTACATCCAACTTCACATGATCAATATATTCAGTAACGTCAACCAAATCAGAAGCGACAAAATCGCCATCTTCAACTGGAACTTTTTCATTCAGTGCAGAACGTGTATATTCTTCAATCGTCTTATCAAGACTTACTTTATATGTTTCACCGTTACGTGGTTCAATACGGTTTCTTAAAAAAATCTCATCACCGATTTGAAGGGCTTCTCCTTGTCCCCTATCATCCTGCTCAATTGTCAGTTTTTGAGACAAACTATTTCTTTGAAAAATAAATGAATTCTGAGCTGTTTCAATAAGCGGAAGTTCAACTTCTTGATCATTCAAGTCATCAATTGCGTGAAGTTGGCCATTGATTTCACGTATTAAAATAATTTTCCCGTTTAATATATATTCCCCTAAGAGACCTTGCCATTTTTCAGGTGCCGATACAGGCATCCGATTAAGATCAAAATCAGAATTTAATTTAATATCAACAAGAGTTTGAGCGCTTAAATGGATCGGAAAAAAGAGTAAAAATATTAGACTTATATTACGAATATAATATACCAATTTCACGTTGTTTCCTTTTATTAATTGCGGTTTTCTTTGATCCACTCGTCTGCTTTAGCCTGGATGCTATTTATATCATCCCGTTCCATGTAATTTGTCACCCGCCACATAAATTTACGTGCCTTTTCAAAGCCACCATCTTCTGCAAGAATGAACCAGAAATAAGACCCTGTAAGATCAAAGTCTGTCCCGCGCCCATTTAATTTCATGGTTCCTATATTCCCCTGTGAAATAGGATGTCCTTGCAACGCAGACTTCATAAACCATTTATAGGCGGTAACATCATCACGTTCCATTGTTCGTCCAGTAGCATACATAACAGCTAAGTAATATTGCGCCATCATATCGCCTTCTTCGGCAGCATCCGTAAAGCCATTGAACGCTTCTTCAAATCGACGATCATCAAAGGCTTCTTTTGCTTCAATGTAGCCTGCATTGGCGCTTGCAAATGGCAAAATCAATACCATCAATCCTATAAGAAAAGTCGCCGTAATATTATTTTTAATTTTTTCGTTAAAAGTCATCATCTTACCTGCTTAATTTAAAAATATTCATA
>JABIPV010000061.1 GCA_018699075.1 Kordiimonadaceae bacterium
AAGATAGAGCGCTTCAAAAATCTGATGGTGCATGGACATATTTTGCCGCTGATGTCGCCTATCATAGTAATAAATATGACCGTGGGTTTAACACCCAGATCGATGTTTGGGGCGCCGATCATGGTGGTTATGTAAAACGGGTACAGTCGGTAGTGAAAGCATTGACAGACGGTGAAGCCGAGCTTGATGTGCGTCTTTGTCAAATGGTGAAATTACTGCGTGATGGTAAGCCAGCCAAGATGTCAAAAAGATCAGGAAATTTTATAACTCTACGTGATATTGTTGAAGAAGTAGGTAAAGATGTTGTTCGCTTTATTATGTTAACGCGTAAAAATGATGCGTCACTTGAATTTGATTTTGCAAAAGTGACCGAACAATCCAAAGATAATCCTGTATTTTATGTACAGTACGGCCATGCACGTGTTTATTCCGTATTCAAAAAAGCACAAGCGGCTTTTGGAAATATTGACTTATCTGATGATGCACTAATGAAGGCTGATTTAAGTTTGCTTAAGGATGAAAGCGAATTGCAGCTGATTAAAACCATGATAAGTTGGCCACGAATTGTGGAAAGCGCGGCTCTTGCACATGAGCCGCACAGAATATCTTATTATTTATTTGATCTTGCTGCTGAATTTCATGCATTATGGAACAAAGGAAATGATAGAGTTGATCTAAGGTTTATTATTGAGGATAACAAAGATATTACTTTAGTAAGACTTGCGATGATAAAAGCATTTTCAAAAATTATTGCTTCAGGATTAAACATCTTAGGTGTTGAACCCTTAAAAGAAATGTAAAACAGTATTTAGGAGCCATCAGTGACAAAACCTAGTTATGAAGATGCATCTTGGCTAAAGCCACTGCCTGATGAATATGCCAAGGAGGGGATGACTAAAAAGATCCGCCTTATTCTTGCATCTGTTACGGCAATTGTTTTAATCGGTTTTGCTGTTTTACTCTGGTTTAGTTATACGTCTGAAACAGAAGATATGGGCATCATTCCGGTTGTTCGGGCTGATAATTCAGTCGTAAAAGAAAAACCCGTTGAACCGGGGGGTAAAGAAATTTTATTTCAAGATAAAGAAGTTTTTGATCGCGTAGATAATATACCTAAAGAAGATCAAGATGTAATCGCCTCTAGTGCTGAAATACCTCTCAAAAGACCAGTAGTAGAAGAAGTTATAAAAGTAGAAGCACCTGTGGAAGTAACCCCTGAGGTAGTCGTCGCAGAAAAAACTGAGCCAGTTGTAGCTGCGGCTTCCATCGGAGACTTTATGATTCAAATTGGGGCGTTCGCAGATAAATCTATTGCAGAGGCTTATTGGGCGTCAGCAACAAGTAAATATGCCAAGATTTTAACGGGTATTGATCCAATTTATATGAGAGTTGATCTTGGTGCCAGAGGCGTACTTTACCGAGTACGCGGTGGTATGCTTGAGGATCGTTCAGCCGCAGAAACGGTGTGTGAATCTCTAAAAAGCAACAATCAAAACTGCCTTGTCGTGAGCAACTAATATGTATCATCCTTTGATAACTGATGTTGAAGGTTTGAAAATGAGTGCCAATGAAAAGGCCCTTTTTAATGAATTAAAACCTTTCGGCTTCATTTTATTCCAACGTAATTGTCAAAGCCCCGAACAAGTCAAAAACCTTACCGATGAAATGCGTGAAAGTGTTGGTAATGAAAAGATACCTATCTTAATTGACCAAGAAGGCGGTAGAGTTGCAAGGCTTCGCCCGCCCGGTTGGGTGAATTACCCAAGTGCGGGTGTTTATTCAAAATTATATGATGCAGATCCAAACCTTGCCATAACGGCGGTTCAGGTCCATGCCAGTTTAATGGCCTCAAAACTTGTTGAGATCGGTGTTAATGTGGACTGTTACCCCGTTGCTGATTTAGTATATGAAGGCATGAGTGAAGTTGTTGGCAATCGTTCATTTGGGGAAACGCCCGTAAAAGTAACCGCTTTGGCCCGTGCTGCATCAGAAGGAATGCTCTCTTGTGGTGTGACACCTGTAATGAAACATCTTCCTGGTCATGGCCGTGCTAAAGTAGATAGCCATTTAGAACTTCCAATTGTTGACACATCACTTGAAGATCTCATCCAAACGGATTTTGCACCATTTAAAAGTTTGAATGATTTACCTTGCGCGATGACGGCTCATGTTATTTATAGCCAAATTGATCCTGAACATTGCGCAACAATTTCATCAAAAATAATCAAAGAAATAATCCGTGATGAGATAGGGTTTGAAGGTGTGCTCTTTTCAGATGACCTAGGAATGAAAGCCTTGTCACATTCCCCCGTGCAGAATGCTCTTGATGCTCTGAATGCTGGTTGTGATCTTGCATCGCACTGTAACGGATCATTCGAAGAGAGGCGCCAGGCGCTTGAAGCAACGGAACATCTTAAAATTGACGGACAAAATAGGTTATGGGATTATTTTAAGGCTAGAAGTAATCTAAAAGAAATTGATCATGATCAGTTATATAATTGGCTTAAAGACGTCATTAAATATTATGAGTAAAAAGGCGAATTTATGTCAGATTTATTAGTTACAATATCCGTATGGACTTTACCTTTATTGTTAGCCATCACCCTTCATGAAGCGGCTCATGCATGGACGGCTTGGAAGCTAGGCGATAATACTGCTAAATCAATGGGACGGGTGAGTTTTAACCCGCTCGTACATGTGGATCCATTTGGAACAGTAATTCTTCCTTTATTATTATTAATCACTCAAACCGGGTTTATGTTTGGTTACGCAAAACCGGTTCCGGTTAATTTTAGCCGATTGAATAATCCGAGACGTGATATGGTTTGGGTCGCAATTGCAGGACCGGCGACGAATATGCTCTTGCTACTTACAGCGGCGCTGCTGATTAATGTGCTTTCATTTGTTCCGGAATTTGCGGTTGAATGGGTCGGGCAGAATTTGGTTAATATGATTTTGATAAATGCAATTTTAGCCGTTTTTAATATGCTACCAATTCCGCCTCTTGATGGTGGTAGAGTTGCCGTTGGCATTCTTCCTGATATTTTAGCACGTCCCTTAGCGCGCCTTGAACAATATGGTATGTTGATCATTATCATGATGCTTTTTGTTATTCCAATGGCTGGGCGATATATTGGTCTGGATTTAAGTGTATTTCAGTATATTATTTTACCGCCGGTAGAGGTTATACTTGAGTTTGCAAATAAAATAGCGATTGCAGCATAAAATGGCAGAATTAAATGAACGACAAAATAGATAATGATATAGACAAATTTGAAATGCCTGACCCGAGGTTGTTACTGCAAAATGACCTTGAGGATGAAGAACGTCTTATTGTTGATATTGAAGGTTTTGAAGGACCACTAGACGTTTTACTAGCGTTATCAAGAACACAAAAAGTAGATTTAAAACAAATTTCTATTTTGGATCTGGTAAAGCAATATCTTGAATTTGTTAATCAGGCGCGTGAACTCAGGCTAGAGCTTGCCGCAGATTATTTGGTAATGGCGGCTTGGCTTGCTTATCTGAAATCGCGTTTGTTACTTCCTGAAGATGATAATGATGATGATATTTCCGCTGATGAGTTGGCGGCTAGATTATCGTATCAATTGCAAAGGTTGGGTGCTATTCGTGATCGCGCCGCCATCTTGATGTCCCGAAATCAAATGGGCAGGGATATGTTCGCACGTGGTGCACCGGAAGCTGTTATTGTTACCCGTCATCATACTTATGAATTAGGGATTTATGATTTGTTAACGGCTTATGCACAACATAAAACCCGTGAAGCAGTCGCAGACATCCGAATTCATAAAAGAAATATTTATACCATTGAACAAGCGTTAGAAAGGCTTTCTGATATGCTTGGCTATGCGCTTGATTGGACAAGTTTAGAACATTTTTTACCTGCAGAACTGGTAGATGAGAAAATTATTAAATCAGCGAAAGCCAGTCTTTTCTCCGCGTCGTTAGAGCTGGCAAAAGTGGGTAAAGCAGACTTAGTACAAAAGCAGGCATTTGGTCCCTTATTCATTAGAGGACGCAAAGGAGAGACAGAAGATGAATGAATTAGAGCAAATGAGAATATGTGAAGCACTGTTATTTGCATCTGACAGGCCGCTGTCATCAATCGCCCTTGCAGAACAGCTTCCGGAAGGAAGCGATGTTGGTGCGATTCTCATTGAATTACAATCAAAATATGAAACCAGTGGTGTAAATCTGGTTGAAGTCGCAGGAAAATGGATGTTTCAGACTGCGGATGATCTTTCTTTTTTACTTAGAAAAGAAGAGCAAAAAGAACGAAAATTATCAAGAGCAGCCGTTGAAAC
>JABIPV010000060.1 GCA_018699075.1 Kordiimonadaceae bacterium
AGGACGCTGTTCTTCAACACCGCTTAACGTACGGGAATAAAAATCAAAATTTTGATTATCCATATCCGAATTAAGACGGCCCGCCATATCATTAACATAGGACCATTTTAGATATGTTTTCCATGCTGTAAGATCAATATCCGCCAGCATCCCGTTTAATCCTTCAAGATAGCTTGGTTGATTAACCACGACTGCTTCAACATTTTGAACGCCTGTTTCATCGAAGTATGCATCAAGATCCATATTTGAAAGCAGCGATTTTAATTCTGCAATTTCATATTTGTTGTAACGCTTATTACTGTCCCGGTTATCTTCTTTTTTCCAATGAAGGTTAGCGATTTTAATTTCAATATCCATCACAGTTTGAGCAGAAGCGCTTGCGTTTTCAATCTGTGCTAAATCGAGCATTTTTTCAATATGAACCACATATTTATCGCGAATTTCCTTCGATTTTTCATCTTCATTAAAATAATAATCGCGGTCAGGAAGCCCCAACCCCAATTGATAGATATGAAGTGAATATTGCGTAGGTATTTTCGCGTCAACACCGACATATAAAGCGAGAGGTGTCGTTAAAGAGTATTTTCCGGCTACCGCGAAATATGCTGAAAGTTCATTTAAATCTGAAATAGCATTAATTGCATCTAGTCCTTCCTTTAAAGGTGCAATACCAAGTGCATTTCGGGTGTCCATATCCATATAAGACTTATACAGATCGCCTACTTTTTGCTGATTGCTTCCAAATTCTGCACCCGCTGAGGAGGCCTCTTCGATGATTGCACGTACATCCGTTTGAGCATTGTCACGCAGTACATCAAAAGACCCATAACGGCGTTTGTCACTTGGGATATCGGTATTTTCAAGCCATGTTCCATTTACATATTCAAAAAAATCATCCCCCGGGTTAACGGTCAAATCCATATTAGTGAGTGTAACCCCTGATTCTACTTTTAAATCGGCTTCTGACATATTGACATCTGCAGACTGCGGATTATCACAGTTCGTAAGTAATGCAACGGCCGCAACCATTCCCATCAATTTATTCATTTAACTACCCCTTTTTAATATGGCTAAGTTTGTTATTCATTTTTAATGGAAATGACTCTGTATGATTCTTGTCCTATTCACAAGAAAATTTATGACCTTAGACATTGGCATTCGTTATTTTTTAGATATAATTCATTAGATTATTAAAAAGCAGGAAATCAAATATGTTTCAAGACGTGGTAGAGTTAAGTTCTTTTTACGCGTCCCCGCTTGGAAAAATTACCGCCCGACTTATCCGACGGGAAATTAGAAATCTGTGGCCTTCCTTAAATGGAATGGACGTTCTCGGCCTTGGCTATGCAACACCATTTCTGGAAACTTACCGTGAAGAAGCCTCACATACGGCGGCCATAATGCCAACCTTACAAGGCGTTGTAAGATGGCCTCGCTACAAACATCACGATAAAAAAGATAGATACGGTCGTTATCACGGTAATCTTTGTGCCCTTGCCCGGGAGACTGACTTACCGATTAAAGAAGCCAGCATGGACAGGATAATCCTTGTACATTGCTTGGAACACACAGATCACAGCAAGCAAATGTTGCGGGAAGTGTGGCGTAGCTTAGCACCCGGTGGGCGGGTTATTATAATTGTCCCAAGTCGCCTGGGTCCATGGAGTCGTTCTGAAAACACTCCTTTTGGTCACGGAAAACCATTTTCTACCTCGCAAATCAAACAACTTCTATCAAAAAATATGCTTAGCCCTACGCGTTGGACATCTGCTTTATTCTTGCCTCCTTTTAAAGGAAGGACAATGCTTACGGCACTTGCGACATTAGAAACAACTGGCCAAAGATGGTGGTCTAAATTCGCGGGAGTTTTAATCATTGAGGCTGAAAAACAAATATATGCAGCAAATCCAACTCAAGGGGTAAAAAAACTAGTCCCAAAACCCGCTATCGTCGGTGCGCAGATGAAAGAACACCATGACTAAGAACGTGTAATTACGTAGAGGCCTTGGGTGGCAAAAATATTTGAAAGCGCTAGCGAATTAATAAACATTTTACCTCCCGAGCTATTCACAGCCATGCCATTTTCAATTTTAATGTTGAGCTCATCACAAAGATCGACAAAATCACGAATAGTACAAAAATGAATATTGGGTGTGCTATACCATGGATAATCCAATGATTTAGTAACAGGCATTCTACCGCGAATGGTTAAATGCAATCGCACCCTCCAATTTGCAAAGTTCGGAAAAGATACAATCGCCCTTTTACTAACCCGTAGCAGTTGCTTTAAAATTTTATCAGGCCGGGTCATCGCTTGTAAGGTTTGACTTAAAATCACATAATCAAAACTGTCATCTGGGAAATGACTTATTTCTTCTTCAGCATTTCCTTGAATAACTGAAAGCCCTTTTGATACGCTTTCGTTTACCCCTTCTGGGCTAAGTTCGATACCGCGCCCATCAACTTTTTTTTCACGGCGTAAATATTCAAGCAGTTCTCCGTTACCACAACCAACGTCAAGAACACGTGAATTTTCAGGTATCATACTGGCAATTAAAAGTAGATCAATTCTGATGTCGGAGGCACGGTGATGTTTTTGTTGTTCATGATCCATAATTAATTGATCCCACTTAACTGCGCTTCAGCCTTTAGGAAGCCGGAAA
>JABIPV010000059.1 GCA_018699075.1 Kordiimonadaceae bacterium
AATAGTTCTTTTCTTCGGGTTAGTGAATATACTTGGTTCTGATTTGGTGGTAAAATTTCAGGGCGTAATGGTTATTATGTTTTTAATTATGCTCAGTATTTTTATCATTACAGGCCTTCCACATTTTGAATTTAAAAATTTAAGCCCGTTTATGCCAAATGGTATGGGTTCAGTATTTCAGGCGGCCGTGCTCGGTTATTTTTCCTTTGCTGGTTTTATATCGCTTCTTGAATTTGGCGGAGAAATAAAGCATCCAACAAGAAATATTCCACTCGGTCTAGGTATTAGTTTTATCATCGTGTTGTTATCTTTTGGCGGCGTTTCTCTAATTTTAAGTGGTATAACTGTAGAAGGCGGTTTTCAAGGTATGACAACGCCCGTTCTTGAAGTGGCAAATACTTTTTTTCCATCATGGTTAATCAGTGCGTTGGTGATTTCCATAATCGCGGCAGCAGCGACAACCGTTAATGGATTAATTCTTGGCTATTCACGTGATATATTTGTGATTGCTGAAGCAAAACTTTTCCCATCATTCCTAGCTAAACGTTCAAGGCGTTATAAGACCCCAGCCTACGCGATCATTGCTTACACTTTACTTACTGTGGCAGCTATTCTTACGGGAAGTGATATTGAAAACTATGCTCTGGTTGCGGTAATGGGATTATTACTTCAGCAACTTTTTATTGCCGTAAGCCTTTTTCGAATTCCTAAAGTGATGAAAGCTGAATACGAAAGCGCAGAATTTAAACTTAAGCGTTCGGTTATAAATATTGTTTCCGTTATGCTCTTTATTATATCGTTGGGGTTTATAATGATGATGGTCTCACGCGAACCCTCATTTGGTTTAATAATATTAGCTGTATTGGGGGTCGGTAGTTTATTATATCTGTTTAGCTCTAAAAACAGGAGAAAAGAATGAAAATAACTGATCAAGAAAAAGAGACATATTATCGCGATGGGGTCGTGAAAATCAGTGGTGCATTTGATCCAAAATGGGTTGATTTTTTGCGTGATGCAACTGATGAAAATATGAATAATCCCGGTGTTATGGCAGAAGAATATGCCAGCGGGGAAAAATCAACGCGTTTTTTTGGGGACCAGTTTATATGGACAAGAAATGATGACTTCAAGAAGTTTGTTTTTGAAAGCGAAGCAGCGGCTATAGCGGCAGAATTAATGGGATCAACAAAGATTAATATGTTTTTTGATCATTTGTTGGTCAAAGAGCCGGGATCCGTTGAACCCACACCTTGGCATCAAGATGGTCCTTATTGGAAAGTAAAAGGTTCACAAATTTGTTCAATATGGTTTGCTATGGATGATGTTACGGAAGAAAATGGCGGTGTGCGTTATGTGAAAGGGTCTCATAATACAGGCATAAGGTACCGCCCGCAAAGTTTTAGCGGAGATGGGCATCAGGAATATGATGAAGCAGGACTTCAAACCATGCCAGATATTGACGCTACTGTGAGTGAGAGTGATATCGTATGTTATGACCTTAAGCCTGGTGACTGCTTAATTCATCATGCCAATACCATTCATGGCGCAAAAGGGAACGCCAGCTCTAAAACGCGTCGCCGTGGCTACGCGACACGTTGGACAGGCGATGATGTTGTCTGGGATCCGAGAATTGGCACAACAGATGTTTTAAAAGAACCTGGCCTTAAGCCTGGTGACCAATTGGATTGTAACCTTTTTCCAGTTGTTTGGCGTAAGTAAATTTTTTAGTGAGGCGAAGAAAAACCTAATTTAGTAGAATTTACGCTTTCATTATTTTCGCCACACAAAGATAAAGTTAAAGCAAATAATATTGATATGGTTGATGTAATTATAACTTTTATTAAAGTCATGATTATATTGTGAAAAAGAATTCGCATTAAACTAAAATTACACGAATTTAAAAATTGTAACAATATATTGATGCACATGGAACATTCTGTTAAAAGGGCCTCTTGTAAAACTTAAGTTTATGGCTACGTTGCTTAGAAATCTATTCATTCAGGGTTAAGTATGTTTGATTTACAAATAATGGTTATAAATTTTTATTATTTTTGAGTAATGTTTGAATATATTAATGCTAACAAATGGTTAGTTTTTATAAGGAAGATTAATGAGTATTTGCGTGAAGCTTGCCAAGTCGATCACCACTATTAATAAAGCACCAAAAATAAATACACCACTATTATTAAGTCTACAGATTGGTGCATTTGCTTTATTCCCACTTCATGCGCAGGTACTTGCCCAAGATGTGACTATTTCCGATGATACAACTACTAACCTTCTGACATCTACAGTTAATGGTGGTGGCCCCGCGAATATTATTATTACGGAAGATGGTAAAGTAACGGTAACCAGTGGAACTGCAATTACAGTAAACAGTAATCATAATATTTCCAATGATGGCCTTATCGATAACACAGCCATTAGTAATGGTATTGGAGTTCATTTTGATACGCAGCTAGGTGTAAACCTTATTTCAGATTTTAATCTTACTAAATCTGTGACCATCAGTGCACCTGATGATAATCAAAATCTGGGAACCAATAATTTTGGTGTTCTCATCGACGGAGATGGGACTTTTCAAGGTAGCTTTTTGGGTAGCGCGGCATCGGGTATGACAATTTTTGGTGATAATTCGGCTGGACTATCTCTTCAAACGGATATGATAGGTGATATAAATATCGGAAATTTAACTATACTAGGTGATAATAGTACCGCACTTGAAGTATTGGGAGGTCTAACAGGCGATATAAACCTTGAATCTGCATTATTCGCTACGGGCAAAGACAGTTATGGTATTTATATTGGTGATACTGTGACAGGAAGTATTTCTAGTTTAGGAAATATTTTGACCGGTACCGATGAGAGGTTTGATCGGGATTTTAATATTGTTCCAGCAGTAGCAGGAATTGCATCGGTAAGAATAAGTGCGGATGTCAGTGGCGGGTTTGCGAATAATATACAATTTAAAGATAGTGACGATAATATAGTAAATGTAGCCAGTGGAGACCCAACAGACGGTTTATTGCAAAACACAAGTAGTATTGATGCTTTTGCAGGTGGATATGCGTTATTGGTAACACCCGAAAAAGTTAATAATAATACTTGGACAGACATCACCATCGGTAACACCAATTCATTTTATGGTGATTATTCAATTATGAACCAGGGGCGAATTAGGTCATTGGGCATTTCTGATGGTAATGATGCTAAGGCTGTTTATATTACGGGTGCTACTAAAAATAACATTATTTACTCAACGGTACTTGATGAGGGTTTTTATAACGGCAACTGGGGAACCATCGAAGCAACTACTTTGAATGGGGATGCTACAGCAGTTCACATTGGAAATTATGTAACCATACCTGAAATTGTTAACGAGGGTTTTATTAGAGCGTCCACGACAATAACTACAGATGACGACGGTATTATTAATGGCACTGGTGGAAGTGCTTATGGTATTATCATTGATAAAGACAGTACTGTACTAAGCTTTGAAAATTCGGGCTCAATTAATATTGGTGCTGCGGGGCCTACTTCATCTGCTATTGGTATTATTGACCATTCTGGTACTATAAGTGATTTTTCTAATACATTGACAATTTCAACTCTGATTGATGATGATAGTACAGGGAAGCTTGTCGCGGTCGATTTATCTAAAAATACCAGCGGTATAAATTTCTTTAATAGTGGTAATATTACAGGCGATATTCATCTAGGTAATGGTACAAATGTTATAAATCTAGAAGGCTTAAGTTTAACCGAAGTTGCTGATCTTACAGATGGTTTCATCGAAGATGGTCTTTCTGAAGATTTCTACACTGAACTGTTAAAAAGGGAAATCACAGGTGCTATTACTTTAGAGGGTGGTTCTGCCACTTTAAATATGATTGGTAACGCAAGATTAGAAAATGGTATTTATTCTCCTAACGGTCAACTTGTTGTCAGTATTAAAGATCAAACCCACCTTGGTGTCGATACATCGCTAGGCTTAAATGTCACCAGCTTACTAGTCGAAGATCAAGCTGAGATTTCTATTAACGTAAATGGTCAAGAAGATTTTGTGGGCGGCATTGTTTCTTCCGGTGATGTTTCTTTCTTAGACGATAGTAAGGTTGTAATTGAAGTGCGCGGCGTTATTGAAGACGAAGGTAACTTTGTCATTATTGAAGCTGATACACTAACAATTGATCCAGATAAGAATATTCAAAACACTAGCGCTAACCCGTTTATATATGATGTAAAAACAGAACTAACTGGAAATTCACTAAGTTTACACTTAAGACGTAAAGGACGCGTTGAGTTAGGCCTTACAGACAATGTAGGTGAAATCTATGAAGCGTCTATCTCTGCACTTCTGGAAGATGAAGATGTTGCTGTTTTTATTAACAATTTAAAAGACATAGAAGAATTTAATAGAATTTATAGAGAAATGATGCCGAATAGTTTTACTCAAGCTATGCGTCAGGTAATTTTAAACAGTAATAACATGTCAGTTGGTGCTGTATCTGGGCAACTTGATAACTTACGTCAATTAATCGAATTAAGTAAACCGCAACGTGCCCGTACGGGACTGTGGGTACAAGAATTAGGCGGTTTCTATAACCATAATGATGGTGAAAGCGAAAAAGGCGGTAGTGTTTTTGATTTCGGACTGGCAATGGGATATGACGCCATTTCTACGGACCGAGGTGCATTTGGTATAAGTTTTGCTTATAATCTTGCTGATTTGAAACTTAATGGGTCTGGTGAAAATCGGGTAGCCATGGAAAATTTGCAAGTTGGATTATATCATGGCCTTTGGCTTGGTGATTTCTTTGTTGAAAGTCAAGCCAGCATGGGTTTTCTTAATTTTGAAAGTGAACGTGATGTTGTTTTTGATGATTTTACAAGGTCTGCTAATGCCGACTGGAACGGAAAACAGTATAATGGTAATCTAAAAGCTGGTTATCAGTTCAAGACAGGGAAAATATCTATCATCCCGACAGTGGCATTAAATTATAATAAGTATAAACTTGATGAATATACAGAAACTGATGCTGGATTTGGTGTAAATCTGAATGTAGATGAAATTAATGTAAAATCTTTTTCGAGTGATCTTATGTTAGAAGTTGCCCATACGACAGAGTTTAAAGTAGGTGACAGGGTTGAAGCAACAATGCGCTTTGATGTTCATGGCGGTTGGTCAAAAGAATTTGAAGATAACCCTGTTTCATTGACAGCGAGATTCGCCGGCTTTGATGATACGTTTTCACTAATTGGTGATCCATTGGCACCTAGCAGTTATCAGGTAGGCGCAGGATTTTACTTTACGTCAGGCTTTACTTCATTTGGTATTAAATATGATGCAAGATTACGTGATGGTTATTCTGGCCACTCAGCCACTGTAAACTTCCGCGTTCGTTTTTAAAGTATTTAAAAAGAATACCTCACAACCTGAATAGGCCACTGATTAATTTGATGTGGCCTTTTCTATGCCAATATTTGAAAAATATGCAATAGACTTAAGGTCTGTTTCATCTGTGTCACAAAATAGAGCTATCTCTTTTAATTTTGCGCCTTTGGCACTGCCCCAAAGTGTCTGATATAATTCTGTTAGGTCTACTTTTTCAGCGTGCCATTGACCAATATTTTCCTCACCACCATTCGCCACATAATGGGGAAAAGAACGCGTTTCTGAAAATTTCAAATGCTTCCAGTCTCCTCTATGAAGTTCTTTATTACCCCATATAATTTCCATTCGGTGGGTGTCGCCATTCTCTGCTTCAAAACTTAAATAAAATCTGGCGGGATGGTCATCCCCTTCAGGGGTTAATTCGCTTAAGTCACTATAAATTCCTTGCTCAATGAACCATTCCCAACTTAGGAAGGGATATTGGTTCAACTGAATGTCAACATAACGAAATAACATTGACGCCGTATTATCAGTGCTCAAACGAATTGAAGGACGCTCGTCTTTTGTAATGAATGAAATATCCATTGGAGAGTGCCGCCAGAATGTTCGGTGATGCCAGCCATCGGGAACAGGGTCAAGCGTTAGTGCCTCGCTAAAATCCATAACTGACAAATACTCTGAGCCATCTGGTTCGAGAACATTCGTCCGTTCAAGCTTATCACATGCGGGCAACAATAACAGAATAAGAAAGATAACTCTGATGTGCCCCTGATTTGTTAGACACTTTATGACTTCATTATTGTTTGTTGTTCAAAATCTATCGGTGACAACAATCCGTTGTTACCATGCTTTCTCTTTGGATTGTAGAAAAA
>JABIPV010000196.1 GCA_018699075.1 Kordiimonadaceae bacterium
AAGCAAGCAGAACATAACCACCGGTCCAGCCCATCAAATACATCGACCCATCGCGACCCATAGACGAAATAAGCCCTGCCATGGAAAGGAAAGACGCCGCAGACATCCAATCAGCCGCCGTGGCCATACCATTAGCAAGCGGATGCACATGATGCCCCGCCACATAGAAATCATCCGTGTTGCCGGCCTTGGCCCAAATGGCGATACCGATATAAAGGGCGAAAGTTAACCCGACGAATAAATAAGTTAAGGTTTGAACATCCATAATTATTGATCCCCCTTTGCTAGATCTTCCGCAGGGACATCACCTTCGTCTTCTTCGACGCTGTATTTTTTATCAAGTTTATTCATTTTACTGACATAAACAAAGATCAAGGCGACAAACACATATATTGATCCTTGCTGTGACATCCAAAAACCAAGGCGAAAGCCGAAGAACTGAAACTGGTCTAAATAATCTGCAAGGATTATTCCCATACCAAAGGAAACAACAAACCAAATCGCCAGTAGCTTAAGAAGCAAGCTGACATTTTCTTTCCAGTATCCTGTATTATCACTCATTTGATTGTCCTATCGATTGTCAATTCACGAATTGTATAGATATTACCGTCTTTAATGGTGGCGTCTACTTTTCTAATATCGGTAATTTGATCAAGCGGATCGCCGTCAACGATCACCATATCGGCAATTTTACCAACTTCCAAAGTTCCCAGGTCGTCTGCAACGCCAATATTTTGTGCTACTTTAAGCGTCGCCGCACGAAGAGCATCAAAATTACTTATCCCCGCATCAACAAATTGAAAAATCTCAAAATGAAGGGCAATGCCATAAGGAATGAACGGGCTGTCTGTGCCTGCCGCAACATTTGCACCACGATCATGCATGATTTTAAGACTTTTCAGCATGCTTGGATTTCGCCCAATCTCATTAACATTATAAGTTGATTTTGCTGACCTGTCGATGCCATCTCTTTGCATTTGATCTAAGAAAGTCCGGTATTTAATATCGCTTAAATATTCCGGATATTCATTCATATAATTATAATAACCCGTTTCCAATGTGGCTGTCGGGGTAATGAATAAACCTGAATCACTAATAATATTCATCACGTCTTGATAGCTTTTAGAAAGGCTGGAAAATTTGGGTGAATAACCACGGCGACTGGTAGCACCCATATGTTCCACACTGTCCATTCCATTTTGAACTGCCGGTGAAATTTCATGTGAAGATACGGGAATGCCCATTTTATGACCTTCTTCCACAAGGATCTGCTGAAATTCATCTGGAAGCCTGACATATGATTTAAACATATCATAATCGAGCGCTCTGGCCCGCTCCACTTCGTGCCGTAAGGCTTTTTCATTTAGAGCATTATATGACTGACCATAATATACCCGTGGTCCTCCGGTTAGCCATCCCGCATAAAACATACGTGGCCCAATTGAGCGACCCATATCCCAGGTTTCTTTGCGCATTAATGACTTATAAGGATTGGTTCCGGGGTCACGGACACTGGTAATACCGTAGGCAAGCCAGTTTCTGCCAAGTTTTTCCCCTAAAAGCTCCGTTTGATGAGTATGTCCTGCCATAAGGCCAGGTATCATGGTTTTATTGGAATAATCGTAAAATGTGCCAACCACCGAATTTTGACCGTGGGGTGCGATATTGGTGATACGGTTGCCACTGATAAATACATCAACATCATTTTGATAGCTGTTTGAAACACCATCAAATAATTTTTCCACATGGATGGTTTTATCTTCCGCTACTTTACGGTTCCATACGGCGTTTAATCTATGGCTATCTTTTTGGCCGCTTAAAATATTACATGTTTTTAAGGTTGAACCACTTAAATAATAAATATCTTGCGAATTACGTGCCCAGCGCGGCATGTGCGCCAAATCTGTGCATCTATTTTCCATACTACCCGTAATTTCACCATCAATATTGACATAGACCGTACGGATTTCCCCTTCGGAGATATAAGTCATTTTTTTGCCATCTGGAGACATTACCGGGCCACTACCGTCCCGGGTACTTAAGCCAATATTATTGGGCATTTCTAAAAATGAAGAACGTCCTGTTTCCACATTATACTTTTTAATGCTGTGCATGCCTTCACGAAAGCGTGTCGACGCAGGCTTAATAGAGGCCAACATTACATATTCGCCGTTCATGGACCATGCAGGACGCCCCGCTGTAAACAATGATTTATCAATGACATTGGTTGAGCCAAACTCAACATCCATAACCTTTAAATCGCTTCGGCCCCATGTATTTGAAACGCCTCGGGTGGAAAGAAAGGCAATATATTTACCGTCCCTTGACCATGATAATTTATATTCACGGTTTTTATCATTGGTCATTCTTCGATCAGAATTATTTTCGATGTCGCGGATCCAAATATCCATCTGACCATCTATTTCTCCAACATAAGCAAGAAAACCTCCATTAGGCGACCATGTAGGGTCAATAACATGACCAATTTCATCATCCACATTAATCGCAGGTCCCTCACCAGCTTGAAGCCACATATCCCCAAGCGCCGTATAAACCAACATGTTATCTTCGGGCGAAACATCCATGTGGCCTATGCCACGCACTGGGCGGTTCTCTTGGTGGTCAAAATCATGCTTTTTACGTTGATAATTTGGTGCTACTGAATTTATCGTAGCACGAAAAGGAATGTTCGAAATATCTTCCATGTTGGCGGAAATGACATTTCGTCTTTCTTGGCTTCTAACTTTTCTGTATTTAATTTGGCCATCAGATGTAAAATATACGCCCTGCTCGGTCCAGTGCGCTTTAAAGGGGAATATGTCACCCTGATCAATTATTAAAGCATCACGGTTTGCAATATGGCTATTGGCATCGATTACATAATTTAATTTGATGTCGTTATCATTATGGGAAATATAGGAAAAACCCCGATTGCTAAAATCCCACGTAGGTCGAAAGAAACTTGTGCCTGTTTCTTTCATAAGTGACATTTCCTTGCGCCCGCCATCATTATCAAATTCAACCAATATAATTTCAGAATATTGTCTTTTTATTTCCCGTGTATGAAGCAGTTTTAAACCATCAAGGGATTTTTGTGGATGGGCATCATCATCTGGGTGATTGGTCAATTGTCGAAACTTACCAGAGGATAATTCAATTTCCCAAATATCATAATTTCCACTTCGATCCGATGCGAAGACAATTGTCTTCCCGTCCGCGTTCCAAGAGGGTTCGCGGTCATCGTAAAGGCCCGTTGTAAGTTGCTTCAAACCCGAACCATCTGCATTAATTGTCCAAAGATGGAAATATCCTTGATCAAAACCTTGAAAAACGATCTGTGTACCGTCCGGTGAAAAAACAGCTTCCCTGACTTCCGGCTGCTGCCCAGTTGTTAAGGCAATTGCGGTCCCACCCTCCACTGGCATCTTCCACAAGATGCCTTGTAAGTCCATGATAATGGTTAATTCATCAGGTGATATTGATATACCGAAATTGGTACCTTCGCTAAAACTAATTTCCTTCGCTGTCGCCGTTCCCCAAATGGCCCCCCCAATAACTATTGACGCTAAAAGCGCCATAATTTGTACTCTCAAGATAATCCCCTATCTTTTTAATATTTTTACTGCCGACACTTTCACATAAAACAACAATGCTGTAAATACTTTATATCTGTCTTGAAAAATTCGCGTGCCTGTGTACTCTTTCTTTTTTGTGGAAAATAATATGTATGAATTAGAAACAGAACGGCTGATCATGCGCCCTTTCCGGGCAAGTGATGTGGGATTTTTAAATTTCCTACACAGTGACCTTGACGTATTACGCTATACGTTGGGCCGCACAC
>JABIPV010000253.1 GCA_018699075.1 Kordiimonadaceae bacterium
ATAATTTTCATGAACATATTGCCTAGGGTTTTTACCGTCCATATCCCACACATGACGCTTCGCCATCTCCAAATCACCAAAGTAAAAATGAATGGTTTGATTTGGCCGCTCACCAAGGTTTGAAATAGCATGGACCGCATTAACATCCAGGTCCACAACATTAGGCGCATCAAACGTCACTTGACTGCGCTCAACCACATCATCACCATCACGGTCATAAAATATATGCGTCTCTGCCCCGCCATAAATGGCTGACACGGCGATCATACCGTGTTCATGCGGCGGATATAAAATTTGCGGTGTCGTGGCAATATAATAAGCGGTGACATGATCATCCAAATAAAGCAGAACTTCATCACAGTCAAAATCCGGCATATCGGAAATAATAGCTGCCGGATTTGCGACGGCTTCTTTTAAATGATCGACGGCAGCATCTATACTATTTTCAACATATAGTCTACGAACCGTTTCGATTAAATCTTTAACGGCGTCACCTACTTCAACTTCATAATCATTCATGAATGGCCCCTATTTTTTCTTGATACTTTTGATGGTCTCGTTACGGTATTTGGTTGCCTCTTCATCTTTAGCGCAAAGAATTAAATCTTCCGTATCCGCATAACCCGTCGCAGGATTAAGGGCGTTTGCTGCAACATTAACGCCGCGTTTGATAAGCTGCACAGGCAGACGCGGGAACGCCGCTATTTCTTCCGCCATCTCAAGTGCTTTATCCATCGACTTGCCATTTTCCGTAACATAATCAGCCAGTCCCCACTTCTTACATTCTTCGGCTTTATGTTGATAACAGAATATTGACATTAGCTTTGCTTTAGCAGGTCCCACAAGGCGTGTTAAACGCGGAAGTGAGCCCATTCCGAAATTAAGACCTACTTTTACTTCAGGAACATAAGCATAAGAGCCTTCTGCCATCACCCGAAAGTCACAGGCCATTGCAACGGCAAGCCCGCCGCCAACAACACCGCCTTCGATAGCCGCGATAGTTGGCTGATTGACAGCTTCCCACGCAACACAGACATTGGCCGCTTTAGCACCCATAACCCGCGTTTTATTAGTGTCATTTTCATTTTGTATAGCTTGCAGAACTGAAAAGTCTGCCCCACTACAAAAATAACCGCCTTCGCCTGTTAAAATGACGGCACGGATATCACTATCCATGCTTATTTTCTCGGCCGCCTCTTTTAAACCGTCCATTACTTCTGCTGTAAGTGAATTATAATTCTCAGGCCTGTTTATGCTGACAACCGCTATATGAGGATTAGTTTCTGAATGACTTATTTTCACCACTTGGTTTACCATAATTTTCTCACCTAAAAGTCCACTTCCTGGGCAAGCCCTTGTTCGATGGCTATATCTAATACTGCCGTTGCCACACATAAATCCTGTAAGGCAATGCCTGAGCTGTCAAATATTGTTATCTGATCATCATCTGTTCGCCCGTCATGTTCACCCACTAAAACGGCCCCAATAGCCGTAATATCAAGATCTGGATTTTCACCGTAAGCCGCTTCAAATTCACCATTTACCCTTGATTGGGGCGGGTAATCAGCAAAAAGACTGGACTTTAACACAAGTTCCACCGGAAGTTCCCTCTTACCCGGCTGATCCGCACCCATGGCAGAAATATGAGTGCCCGGCTTTATCCACGCCGCGTCAAAAAGCGCCTCACGCGCCCCTGTTACTGTAACAAGTATATCCGCTTGGCGACACACAGTCTCAGAATCCGCATATTCCGCAAAAATCCCACTAGAGGCGAGTTCCATCATCGCTTTTGAAACGGTTTTTTCATTTCGGCTATGAATAAGAACTTTCTTAATATGGCGAATAGCGCATATTGCTTTAATTTCAAAAATCGCCTGATGTCCTGCACCAAGAACACCAAGTGTGCTTGCGTCATTTCGGGCAAGGCTGTTTGATGCCACCGCATTGGCCGCCGCGGTTCTAAGGCCATTAAGGTACCCCGCATTAAGTACCGCTCTTGCAAAGCCGGTTCCTTCATCAAGAAGGATCGTCGTTGTACCGTGATTAGGGATACCTTTTAAATGATTTCCGGCCCAATATGATCCGGTTTTAAGACCACTAATTCTGAGGTCTGTAAGATTTCCAGATTTTACCGAAAAAGTATTCCCTTCATCACAGCCCCGGCCGTGAACCACAGGAAAAATATTACCTTTTTGCTGATAAGCAGCGATAAAAGCCTGTTCAACAGCATCAAAAGCAATTTTCTGATTAGCAATTTTTTTAATATTTTCTTCGGATAAAATATGCATTAGCTGATTTTAAATTCTTTCATTGTTTCCAACCCATAGCGGATAGTCTCTAGCGGGTTTTCTGGTTCATCATGCTCGACGAAGAAATGCTCAAAACCAGCCTGCTTAATGCGGCTTAAATTTCTTTCAAAATCAATATTTCCTTTTCCCACATCAGCAAACCAGCCATTATCATCAATATCTTTTAAATGACACATGGGGAAACGGCCAGGATAGCGATCATACCAATCAAAGGGGTCCTGCTTAGCGACAGCCATCCAGTAAAAATCCATTTCAATCTTCATTAATTCAGGATCAGTTTGCTCAAAAACCAGCTCGGCAGGCTTAATGCCATCAAGCTCGATAAATTCAAAATCATGATGATGATAACCGAACTGAATACCGGCATCCTTACACATATGTGAAGCAACATTAAGCTTTTCCACCAAAGGCTTATACTGTTCTATCCTCACCCTGTCTTCCGGCGGAACCCACCCCATAATCATATATTTCTGACCAATAGTATGGGCATCTTCAATATAGGTCTTGAATGTTTCGACTTCCAGTTGGATCGGGTCGACATGACGGGAAACGCAGTTGAGGCCATTTTGATCAAGAGCCGCTTTAAAATCTTTTGCATTGCCACCTAAATTAAGAATTCCCTCCACTTCCTTAAAGCCAATTTCGGCCACTTGTGCCAAAGTACGCTGCATATTTTCTGCTAGCAGATGCCTGATAGTATATAGCTGAACACCATAGTTTGATATTTTACCAGTTGCGCCATGAGCGCTCATTAATCCGGGCATTCCCAAAAGTGATGCAAGACTAAGGCCCGCCGTTGATTTTATAAATTTGCGTCTGTTCATTATGATCCTCTTAAAGGTTATTTGCTTTCATCTGCGTCACGGCATAATCCACCGCCCGCGCCGTTAACGCCATATAAGTAAGCGACGGGTTCTGGCAGGCTGATGACGTCATTGATGATCCATCGGTGATAAAGACATTATCCACATCATGGCACTGGTTATGAGAATTGAGTACGGATGTCTTGGGATCCCGTCCCATTCGCGCCGTGCCCATTTCATGAATACCAAGGCCTGGATATGTATCCTCATCCAGATACCCTTTTACATTTTTAAGCCCCAGATCTTCTAACATCTTCACCGATACACCAACGATCTCACGGCGCATGGTCCAATCATTTTCACCGTATGCACAATCAATATGAAGCTCAGGAATACCCCATTGGTCAATTTTAGTTTTATGAAGTGAAACATGATTTTTATAATCTGGCAGCATCTCGCCAAAACCATCAATACTAAATGTCCATGGACCCGGTTTATTAAAGCTTTCCTTAAAATCAGCGCCGAAGCCTTTATCATCTAGTTTGTCTTTCCAGCCACGGCGCTGCGCACTACCCTGAAAGCCGAAACCACGATAATAATTTTCTTCTTGAGCGCGCAAATTTTGAAAGCGCGGAATATAAATCCCGGTGGCACGGCGCCCTACATAATATTTATCATCGTGACCCGGAAATTCGCCGCTCGCTCCCTGATTATAAAGATGATCCATTAAATAATGACCAAGCGCGCCACTGTTATTTGCAAAGCCATTTTGGAAAGTCTCACTTGTGGAATTAAGCAGTATTTGTGTAGACCCGAGCGTTGATGCGCACATGAAGATCACTCGCGCGCTGTATATTTTTGTCTCTTTGGTTTTTGAATCTATGACGCGCACACCGGTCGCCTTCTTTGTTTCCGGGTCATATACCAGACTATGAACTATGCTATCTGTGACGACCGTTAAATTGCCAGCATTTCTTGCGGCGGGAAGTGTCGCCGACTGACTTGAAAAATAGGCCCCAAATGAACACCCTCTCTGGCATTGATTTCGGTTTTGGCATGTACCGCGACCAAGAGCGAGCTGCTCTTCAGTCGGTTCAGTCAGATGCGCCGCACGCCCGATAATTAACCTTCGGTCTTCGTAAAGTTCTTCCATACGTACTTTGATGTCTTTTTCAACACAATTAAACTCCATCGGCGGTTGAAATTTCCCGTCAGGAAGTTGCGATAACCCATCATTATTACCTGTAATCCCGGCGAACAATTCAACATGATCGTACCACTTTTTCATATCTTTATAGCGGATTGGCCAATCAACGCCGTGGCCGTCTTTTTTATTGGCTTCAAAATCAAGATCTCCAAGGCGGTAACTCTGACGGTGCCAGGTCAGCGAACGCCCGCCCAGATGATATCCCCTGATCCAGCTAAAGGGTTTTCCCTCTTCGTGTGAATATGGGTGATCTTTATCATTAACAAAGAAGTGCTTGGTGCTATCGAGAAAAGCATAACAAAGCTTTTGAACTTCATGTTCACTATCTGCGGTTTTCCTGTCGACTTTATCGCGGAATTTCATTTCTCACGGGCCTAGCCCCTCACCAACATAATCTTCCTGATGTTCAACATGGTGACCGCGCTCAATCACTAAGGTTTTCATTCCTTTTTCAGAAAATTCCTTAGCGGCCCAACCGCCTGAAATGCCTGAACCGACTACTATTGCATCAAAATCCATTATTTGACCTATCTTTATTTTATTCAGTTTTTAAATTTAGCTAATCATAAAGCCCTTAGCTGTATCATAGCTCGTTATCATCATCTGTACTTCGTCCCCAGGTGTGTCATGCTCAACAAAGAAATGTTTTAGCCCTGCATGACTTGCTTTTGCTAAAATTGCGTTAAAGTCAATGGCGCCATTACCAACATAAACCATTTCACCGTCCTCGCGTCTGTCTTTGACATGACACATATGAAAACGTCCCGGATATTTATCAAAATATTCAAATGGATCATGACCCGCTTCAATGATCCAGAACAGATCCATTTCCATTACCATAATATCATCTGATAACTGTTCAAGCAGCATGTCATAGGGCTTAACACCGTCAAATGGTTTAAATTCAAATTCATGGTTATGATAAGCAAAATTGATCCCCGCTTTATTACACTGCTCCCCCACCGCCTGGAATAGCTCGGCATTGCGCTTGTACTGATCCATCGATTTTCTGTTTTCTTCACCGAGCCAGGCAAGTGTAATATATTTCTGATCCATGGTTGCTGCATATTCAATAGTTGCTTTCAGCGCATCACCGCGAAGTTGATCAATATTCACGTGGATTGACGGGCTAACAAGACCGTTTTGATCGATCATCGCCTTCACATCCCTCGCACTGCGGCCATAATAATTGAAGAACTCCACTTCTTTGTAACCAATTTCCGCTACCTGCGCGAGGCTTGCTTCCATATTTTCAGCCATCATATTGCGGATGGTATAAAGCTGAATCCCAACATTTCCAATTGGCGCTGCAAAGGCGCGTGTAAGACCGCCCATGCTCAACATGCTCGCCGCACTAAAAGCTGCAGTGGTTTTGATAAATTTACGTCTATTCATAAAATAATTCTTTCAGTTAAAGCGCATTTGCTTTCATTTGTGTGACGGCATAATCCACAGCTCTTGCCGTAAAGGCCATATAAGTTAGTGAAGGTTTCTGACACGTCGATGAAGCCCGCTGCCCCATCGGTGATAAAAACATTCCCTACGTCGCCCACGTGCGGCCAACTTGCTCAAACGGCACACATCCCTGATATGGTCCTGGATATTGTTCGTAACGAAGTTCTTCTTCGGCACCGATCTGCGATGTAAAATACCCGACTAGAGTAAGCTCTTTAAATTCGGCAAAAAAGCTCTTGTCTTCTGTTTCTTCATTATCCATTTCGCTCATAATGCTATGACGTTCATCCGCTGAGCCGCTCATAAAGCGGCTATCGACAGCCGCCAGACCTTTCATGAAATTTTCTCGCTCGTCGTCGTAATACCAATCAGATACAATCAAATGGATATAGTCTGGCACTCCCGCCATTATAGCACCGGGTGTGTCGGTATCAGGAATAATCATTTGTGCCATTTCACTAACCAAATTTAGCTGATCCGCTGAAAAGGCCGCATTGTTAATATCCTGTGCGGCCGCACCACTAAGTACACCGCTTATAACCGATGCGGATAATGCACCACCAGTCATAAGGGCAACCGTTTTAAGCATTTGCCGCCTGTTTAAATCATTAAAATCTGTCATGGTTTATAGTCCTAAAACTTTATTATTTAAATCCGCATCCGATCCTGCACCGGCAAAATCATCAAAGCTCCGCTCGGCTGGCTTGATGATATGATCACTAACAAACTGTGCACCCTCTTTTGCGCCAGTTTCCGCATCCTTAATGCAGCATTCCCATTCAACAACGGCCCAGCCATCAAATCCGTACTGTGTAAGCTTACTAAAAATGCCGTTAAAATCGATCTGACCGTCGCCTAGCGATCTAAAGCGGCCCGGCCGGTCAACCCACGACTGATAGCCACCATAAACACCAGAGCGCCCATTTGTATTAAGCTCACCATCTTTGACATGGAACATCTTAATACGTTCATGGTAAATATCAATAAATTCCAGATAATCCATTCCCTGCAAAATCAGATGACTTGGATCATATAAAATATTTGCTCGCGGGTGATTATCAACCGCCTTAAGAAACATTTCAAAACTTACCCCATCATGAAGATCTTCACCGGGATGGATTTCATAACAAACATCAACACCAACGTCATCAAAGGCGTTGAGAATTGGTAACCAGCGCCTGGCAAGTTCGGCAAAGCCCTGCTCAACCAACCCCTCAGGACGCTGCGGCCATGGATAGACCGTATGCCAAAGAAGTGCCCCCGGGAATGTCACATGTGCCGTCAGCCCAAGGTTCTTACTGGCTTTTGCTGCCAGCATTAATTGCTCAGTGGCCCATTTCTCTTTGGCTTTATGATCATCCTTAGCGTGATCGGGGCCAAAGGCGTTAAAGAGCGTATCATATGCCGGATGGCAAGCTACCAATTGACCCTGAACGTGGGTCGATAGTTCAGTGATTTCCACACCATATTTTGCTGCTGTTTTTATTAGATCGTCGCAATAAGTCTGATCTTCCGCCGCTCGTTCAAGATCAAATATACGTCCGTCCCACGACGGAATTTGAACACCAATATAACCGATTGACGCCGCCCATTCGACAATGGATTCAAAGCTATTATAGGGCGCTTCATCACCTGCAAACTGTGCTAAAAAAAGCGCTGGTCCTTTAATTTGTTTCATATTTTAGTTCCTAGTTTTCAATTTTTATCCATTTCTCATTTGAATTGGTGCTTTTCACCAACGCTTCAACGAAGGCCATGCCACGCACGCCTTCTTCAATTCCGATAAGGCCGTGCCCCATATAATCCCCCTCGAAGGCTCTGATCGCTTCAGCAAACCCTGTATATAGATTGGCAAATGCCTCAAGATAGCCTTCTGGATGTCCTGATGGTAAGCGGCAAGCACTGTATGCTTCTGCCGATAAATTGCTTTTATCCAACCCAGCCGTATATGTCTGCATCGCTGCACCGTGCGGTTTATAATAAAGATTAAATGGTTCCATCTGGTGCCATTCAAGACCGCCTTTTTCGCCGTAAATTTTAATCTTCAGGGCATTTTCCTCACCGGCGCAAATCTGGCTCGCCGTTAAAGTGCCGCTGGCTCCGTTTTGCATACGGAATAAAACAGAGCCGTCATCATCGAGAAGGCGCCCTTTAACATATATATTCAAGTCCGCGCAAACATCGACCATTATATCACCAGATATATATTCCGCCAGATTATGGGCATGTGTGCCGATATCACCCATCGCACCCGCAACACCCGATTTCGCGGGATCCATGCGCCACTCAGCTTGTTTATTATCCACATCCTGCGAAAGCCAGCCCTGGGGATATTCAACCAGTATTTTACGAATTTCACCTAACTTGCCATCTTTAACCATCGCTCTAGCCTGCTTGACCATCGGGTATCCAAGATAAGTATGGGTAAGGCCGTAAAGGAGGCCTGTTTCATCTACAATATCCTGAAGTTTTTTTGCTTCATCAAGATTAAGTGTTGCCGGCTTATCGGACATCACATGAAATCCTGCCCTGAGGGCCGCCTCGGCTGGCGGTAAATGCAAATGATTTGGCGTGACAATGGCCACGAAATCCATCCGCTCACCGATCGGCAGGGCCGCTTCTTTTTCCATCATCTGGTTATAATCCTCGTAAACTCTGGCAGGATCAAGAAACAGATCACTGCCTGTCTGTTTGGATTTTTCAAAATCACTACTGAAAGAACCGCAGACAAGTTCTATTTGATTATCAAGTCGCGCCGCCATGCGGTGCACTTCGCCGATAAAAGAACCCGGTCCGCCACCGACCATCCCCATTCTTATTTTACGGCTTGAGGCATTAATTTGATCAGACATCAAAACTCCCTATTTTTTATCCTATATCCCTAAAAAATGTAATCAATTACATTTTAATTGGCAAGCTATATTTCCTTGTGTAATATGAGCTGAAATAACAAAAATAACAACACATCTTTAATCAGGAAAGAATGATGGCAACAATTCGTGATGTCTCTAAAATAGCAGGCGTATCGGTCGCGACCGTTTCACGAACCCTGAGCAAACCTGATAAAGTATCAGCAAAAACCAGAAAAATAGTTGAAGCCGCGATCAAGAAAACCAATTATAAACCAGATATGCTCGCCCGTAATTTCAGAACCAGAAAATCTTCAACCATCGTTGTACTGGTGCCTGATATCGCAAACCCGTTTTTCTCCCGTGTTATTCGTGGCATTGAGCAAACCGCCCAGAGCCTTGGATACGCAGTTTTGCTTGGTGACACACAAGGCCTGCGTACACGGGAATATACATATGCCAACATGGTAAGAACCTCGCAGACCGACGGCATTATCCAACTTGACTGCCATATACCGTTTGAAGATGGAATTGATACGTCGGCACCACTGGTCAATGCCTGCGACTGTATTCGCGGCACGGATATTCCAAGCGTTGAACTGGACAATGTAACGGCTGCTCAAAAGATGACTGAACATCTAATCTCTTTAGGGCACATCAATATTGGCCTTATCACCGGACCGTTAAGCAGTACGGTCACGAAGGACAGGCTTAAAGGTTATAAAAATGCGTTAAAAAAGAATGCCATTGCTATCAATGATACAAATATAACAGTTGGCGATTATTCTATTTCTTCCGGGACATTAGCGGCAAACGATCTTTTCAAAAACAAAACGCCACCAAGCGCCATTTTTTGCATGAATGATGAAATGGCCATTGGCGCAATTCAACAGGCAAAAAAAAATGGACTAAATGTCCCAAATGACATTTCCATTGCAGGCTTTGATGATATTAGCTTTGCCGAATTTTGCGACCCACCGCTTACAACCATTTCCCAGCCCGCTGAAGAGTTTGGCACAAAGGCAATGTCAATGCTGTATGATGTCATTAATGGAAATGAGCCAGAAAACAAGAATACCTACCTGCCCTTCGAACTTATCATTCGTGATAGTACAGGCCCAAATAAAAGGATATAAAATGAAATTATTTACCCTGTTAATACTCTTCATCAGCTTTGCAAACGCCTCAGTTGCCGCAGAAGAAAAATGGATATCTCTTTTCAATGGTAAAAATCTCGATGGCTGGACCGTTAAATTCAGTGGTTCCGATCTAGGCGTAAATTACAAAAACACCTTCCGCGTTCATGACGGCATGCTATCGGTGAATTATGATGAATACGACGAATTTAAAGAAGAATATGGCCATATTTTTTATAATCAAAAATTCTCGCATTATAAAATTAAACTTGAATATAGATTTACCGGCGAACAAATAAAAGGTGGTCCCGATTGGGGCATCCGTAATAATGGCATTATGTTCCATACCCAATCGCCTGAGAGTATGAAAAAACTTCATGGCTGGCCAGTCTCGCTCGAATTTCAGCTTCTTGGCGGTTTGAGTGACGGTAAAGAGCGCCATACGGGAAATGTCTGTACGCCGGGCACACACATCGTGCTGGACGGAAAACTTGAAAAAACTCATTGCATTGATTCAAATTCCAAAACTTATCACGGTGATCAATGGGTCACCGCCGAGCTGGAAGTCAAAGATGACGAATATATGCGCCAATGGATAAACGGCGAATTAGTTATGGAATATAAAAAGCCGATTGCTGATAAATTTGATCCTGAGCAACCTGCCCATCCCATGGCCGACGGCATACCAGTTACTGAAGGATATATCGCCTTACAAGCTGAAAGCCATCCAACTGATTTTCGAAATATCATGATTTTAAATTTGGATGATCAATAGACAGTTTTATAAAAACATACCTGAATAATAGCCTGCGGCACCGAATAGTGCCGGCTGTTCTTCCAGGATAATCTGTGTTTTAATATCTTTTACGAAGGGCAGCTTTTCATTTTCTTCAAATTTTTCTCGAAAATCACTTTTGAGGAATATATCCATGATTTTAGGTAGCACACCACCGGCAAGGTATACCCCGCCCGTTGCATTAAAAGTCCCCGCCATATCACTGACATATGAGCCAAGCATGCTGCAAAATAACTCAAAGGTCTCAATGCTGTCTTCGTCTTTATCCTCTGTAGCTTTTTGGTTTATTTCTGCTGGCGCGAGTTTTAAATAATGCTTTCCTTTTATTGCACCAAGTCCGTAATAAATATTACTTAGCCCACGGCCAGACACAAGATCCTCTACGGTTAGGCGTTGATATTCTTTATTAAGCACTGCACAAATTTCTTTTTCTAGATCACTGCTTGGTGAAAATCCTATATGACCGCCTTCACTGGCAATCGCTTTCCATTTATCCCCGGCCGAGACAAGCGCGCCGACACCGATACCTGTACCGGGCCCGACAACAATCTTATTTCCACGTTCTTCAATTTCACCGCCCCCTATTTGCTGAAGCTGGTTTTCTTTAAGCAGCGGTAGCGCGCAAGCTTTTGCGCAAAAATCATTAAGGACTTTTACCTCATCCATTTTCATAAAGGGTGCTAGCTCAGATTGATTAAACTGCCAAGTGCCATTGGTCATTGACACTTCGTCCTTATTTACCGGCCCGGCAAATGCAATTGCTGCACGTTTTGGTCTTGCCCCGATATGATTTAGGTAATCAGAAACCGCATCTTCCAGATAGAGCCAGTTTTCGGTTGGCAATACAGACAGTTTTTCAAGCTTGATATCATTTTCTTCGTTGATATGGGCCAGCGCAAAACGTACGTTGGTTCCTCCGATATCTGCTACTAAAAATTCTGAACTCATTTTAATTTAAAATCCCAAACGGCTATTCATTGTATAATTAAATTTCATCTAATAAGATTTAAGTTTCTTTGGTACTCAATGTCAACATCCATTAATTTTCTTAACGTACTTAGTTGGCCCAATAAAGGCTCACCGGGACTTTATTTTGATGCAATAGATAACTTACCGGTAACGCATCAGTTTTAAATAGCCGCGCACGTTCAAATATCTTTAATTTTTTGGTGCCGTAAAATAATAATATTATTTTTTTAGCGTTCAATAGAGAGTTTAATGTCATCGACATTCTAGGAGTGTCACCACCGCCGCGCCTTATGCCATGACAAAAATTTTCATTCTTTTCATCCATTGCCGCAGCCGTATCTTCAAGGCCGGGAAATAAGGATGCCACATGGCCGTCCTCGCCCATTCCAAGCAAAACAACATCAAAAGGCATCACCATAGCGGCAATATTTCTGTTACTCTGCTTCTGGCCAATGAAAGGATCATCGCCTGCTGATTTAAGTCCAATATAATTAGCATTCTTTGCATTATTTTGCAGCAGTGTTTCTCTGATTAGTCGTTCATTGCTATCCTGATGGTCAGGCTCAACCCACCTTTCATCCGTGGGCGCGAACCAAACATTGTGCCAGCTTAATTCCTGTTCAGATAATAAATTATAAAGTGGCCCCGGTGTTGTTCCGCCAGAAAGTAGCATCGAAGCTTTATTTCTGCTATCCAAGCCTTGTGATAAACTGCTCATCACATCATCTTTCAGCTGTAATAAGAGCTCATCCCGGTTATCAAATTTATAGTCATTCAAATCTGTCATTACATTACTTTATCATTGGACCTTCTGAGCCTGATGGATAAATTCTCATAGGCATATTTACAGTATCCCATGCGCTACGAATACGATCAATCCATTTCCAGGATGACATAATCTCATCACCTCGAACGAAATGAGTTTGATCACCGTTTATCACGTCGAACAATAAAAGCTCATAAGCCTCACGTATTCTCATTTCTTTTTCCATGACGGGTAAGGGTTGAATGGGAATTGTGAGTGGTTCTCGATCTTTAAAATTAACAATTATTTCGGCAAAACGTGCAGTTAACCTTTTTCCCGTACGGAGGTAAAAGGGAACATTATGCCAACGCAGCATATCAATATTAACTTTTAACGCGACATAGGTTTCACCAGTTCCGGAAACTTTGTTTTTTGATAATTTTATATCATCCTGATAACTACTTAACCCATTACTCGATCCATATTGTGCTCTAATGCTATGTGTATTAACATTGTCTACTCCTATGGGGCAAAGAGCATTAATCACTTCGAGTTTAGCATCACGAATATCATCTGCATCAAATGATTTTGGTTTTTCCATAGCAATATAAGTGAGTAATTGCATAAGGTGGTTTTGCACCATATCACGAAGTATACCCGCACGATCAAGAAATTCTGCGCGGCTTTCCACCCCTACTGTTTCAGAAACAGTAATTTCAATATCCTCAACATGATCATTATTCCAGATTTCTTCCAATTCTCCACCATCAAACCGAAGTTTTGGTATATTCTGCACAGGTACTTTACCTAAATAATGATCAATGCGATAAATTTGTCTTTCTTCAAAACTATCTCTGATAATATCATTAATAATTTCGGCACTTTTCAGGCTCTCCCCCAGTGGTTTTTCAACAACAACTCGAGTATTTTCTGCATTTAGACCATTGGTTTTTAATTCTTTACTGATCGGGGCAAATATAGTTGGAGGGACCGAAAAATAATATATTATTTTTTTGCCTACTTTGGAATTGGTGATATCCAGGCACCTCGATAATTTCTTCCAATCTTTTTTGCCGCCTAGATCAATATCTATATATTGCAAGAGTTCGCTAAAGTCGCGCCATGAATCATCATTAAAATCATCATTAATAAAATGTTTCAGCCTCTCTTCAACAAGCGCTAAAAAATCTTCATAATCAATTTTAGCTCTTGAAACACATAAAATTCGGCTATTGGTCGCTAATTTTCCATCGAGTTTCAAATAATATAATGCTGGCAAAAGTTTCCGCAGCGATAAATCGCCTACACCACCAAATATAACTATATCAAGCATACTTTTCATACTTTATCATTAATATTGACCCAAAATGTAATCGGTTACACTGTTTATAGCAACACATTTTTCTCATCTACAATAGTCCAGTTTTTAGTTCACCACCAGGTGATATAAATAGCTGTTAATACGAGGAATATAGAAAGAGCAACCAAATTGTAACCGGGCGTCGTTCTAAAATCTGCCTTTTCAACATCATGAATAGGCTTGTTTTCTTCTTTAAATAAAAGCGATGTACCAACAGCCAGAACAAAACAAATAACAAAAATATAATTCATCCGGTCAAGAAACGGTAGCGAAGGCCACAGCACCTTAAACGCTATCGACGTTACAAATGAACCAATTGCTGCTGCAAGTGCGCCAGCGGGTGTCGTTTTGCTCCAGAACATGCCGAGAATGAATATGATCACGATGCCGGGTGTAAAGAAACTGGTAAATTCCTGTACATACTGAAATGCCTGATCAAAATTACCAAGGAGTGGCCTTGCGCATATCATAGCAATTATCAGTGATAATAAACTGACAATACGTCCAACCATAACATAATGATGCTGGCTTTTATCCGGCTTATAATAATTATAAATATCCATGGTAAAAATCGTCGATATACTATTGGTCATTGATCCGAGCGAGGAAACAATGGCCGCGACAAGTGCCGCAAAAACAAGCCCCATCATTCCGACCGGCATTAATTTCATCAATTCAGGGTAGGCTTGGTCCGGCGCTTCAAGATCAGGAAAAAGTGCAAATGCGGCAATTCCTGGAAGCACAACGATCACCGGCATAATAAGTTTTAACACGGCCGCAAAAGCAATCCCCCTTTGTGCCTCAACCAGATTTTTAGCCGCGAGCGCCCGCTGGATAATATATTGATTAAACCCCCAATAGGCGAAATGGAGCCCCCAGACACCGCCTACCATCGCCGTAATCCCCGGCAAATCTTTATAAAATGGATTATCCGGTGATAATATCATATCAAACTTTTGTGGCGCAACCTCGGTCAGTGTAACAAATCCACTAATAACACCACTTCCATTGCCAATAATATTTAATGTTACATAGGATAGATAAAGCCCGCCAACCACCAACAAAACCACCTGAATAATGTCTGTAAAGGCAACCGCTTTTAACCCGCCATAAAGCGAATACGCGGCCGCAAACGCACCAAGAAATAAAAGACCGTAAACCATATCAACTCCGGCCACCGTATTAATGGCGAGCGATCCAAGCCAGAGTATAGATGTTAAGTTGACGAAAATATAGACACCAATCCAGAATACAGCCAGCACTAGCCTCACATCATGATTATATCGCCGTTCAAGATATTGCGGCATTGTATATATGCCGTGCTTGAGAAATATAGGTATAAAATACTTGCCGACAATCATCAGAATTATCGCCGCCAACCATTCATATGAAGCAATCCCCAGCCCAACAGCGTAGCCAGATCCAGACATTCCAATAATTTGTTCCGCTGAAATATTAGCCGCAATAAGCGAAGCCCCAATCGCCCACCATGTTAATGAATTACCGGCAAGAAAATAATCATTAGTATTTTTTTCGTGTCCCGCTTTTTCTCTTGAGACATAAATAGAAATTAGGATAAGGCCAACCACATAGACAAAAAATATTCCTATATCTATACCAGACAAGCTCATCCATTTTTTCCTTGTAATATACTAATCATATAAGCAATAACATTAATTCAGCCTCGGGTACTATTTAAAAAGGAATTCCCCATGATCAAAAACATAATCAATTCGATATTCATATCGCTGATTTTATTATTTACTTTAAATGCTCATGCCCAACAATTTAATTCAGGTGGCAAAAACCCGACCAGTGATGAGGTCATATATCATTTTGGATATGGCTCAAACATGGACGAAGACTATATGCGTCAGTTTACACCCAGCTTGAAATTTGTCACCACCGCACAGTTACCAAATTTTGAAATTCAATTTAGAAAATATTCGACTGATCTAGAAGGCGGCATTAGCAGCATTATCCCTAAACCCGGAGGCCTTGTTCAAGGTGTGATTTACACGATCCTGAAGTCTGAAATGGAAGCGCTTGATATACTCGAAGATGTGCCGCTCGGCATTTATAGCAGGGAAACATTTAAGGTCATCGCGAAAGACGGCACATGGTATAATGCTGACCTTTACCGCGTTACTAATCCTAAGGGACCTTTTACACCGTCTGTCAAATATTTAGGGCTTATGATTGGCGGGGCAAAAATGCATAACATCAATAAGCCGTGGATTGATTATCTTGAAAATTTGCGAAAAAATATAATCGAAAACCAACACTGACATTAAACAAAACAGTATCATTAAACTAATATGAATTTTTAAGCGAAAATTAACCTTTTAGAAAACTATTTCATCATATTATTTCTGTTGGGACAACATATTGAAATAATGAGCAACTCAGATGAAATATATACTTTCGGTGGAAGACAGCCTTCTCTTTTCGAGTAATATAAAAAAGAGCATCGAAGCAAATATAGAAGACACAACTGTCATCACGGCACATTCCATGTCAGACGCCAAAAAAATCTTAGATTCAAAAAACTATGATTTTCATCTTTCACTATTGGATATGAATTTACCTGACGCCCCTAATGGTGAAATTCTGGATTTGATTAATGCTCATAAAATACCAGTATTTGTATTTTCTTCTATGATGGAAGATAAATTACACAAACAAATTTTTTCAAAACAGGTGGTTGACTATGTACTCAAAGGAACCACGACCAGCATCTCATATCTGGTTAGAATGGTTAATCGTTATATTAAAAATGAAACAACAAAAATACTTTATGTGGACGATTCTAAAACGGCGCGCCGCTTCATTACCAATTTACTTTATCGCTATAATTTCAATGTGTTAACCGCTTCTAGCGGTGCTGAAGCATTGGAAATACTGGAAAATAACTTGGATATCAGCCTTGTTCTTACAGACTTCGTAATGCCCGAAATGGACGGAATCCAGCTTACCAGAGAAATTCGCAGAACTCACCCGGATTGGAATGTTGCTATCATTGGTTTATCCGCTGAGGGTGACGACAAACTTTCAGGGCGTTTCTTAAAATCGGGTGGCAATGATTTCATAAAGAAGAATTTCCAAAGAGAAGAATTTTTCTGCAGAATTCACCAAAATATAAATCTGGTTGAACATATCAACGATCTTCACATGATTGCTAATAATGACTTCTTAACCGGTCTACCCAACAGACGCACCTTCTTTACTGTTGGTGAAACATTGCATGAAAATGCTGTGCGGCAGGACCTTAAAGCCGTTGTCGCGATGATGGATATTGATTTCTTTAAAAATGTCAATGACACCTGGGGCCACAAAGCCGGTGATGATGTTTTAAAAGAAGTTGCTTTAAAACTCACCAAAAGATGCAGGGCATCAGATATAATCGCACGCGTCGGCGGCGAAGAATTTGCTTTCTTCGGCATTGATATGAATTCTGAGCAAGCCTTCAAGGCCTTAAATGAATTTCGCACAGCTGTGGAAGAAATCGTCGTCATGGAAGACGATGATGAAATCAAGCCAACCATCAGTATCGGCTTTGCCACTCTGGATTTTGCCGAAAATTTTGGTGAGGATTTAAACACACTTGTCCAGCGCGCCGATGAAGCTCTTTATAAAGCTAAAGAAAATGGTCGCAACCGTGTTGAAAAATATGACGAACAGAGCCTACTTCAGGCAGCTAACAATTAAACGGCTACGACATCGGGCCTTAATGAATAAAATATATAGAGCACTTCACTTTTTTCAGCATCGCCCGTGATACCGTTATTTTCTAGCGCCTTCATGACATCATCTACAGCTGCCATATATTCATTATCACTGATATTCATTCCTTTGTGGGCGGTGAGCATATCTTCCCCCTGATAGACGTTCGGTCCACCAGAACCTGTAATGAAGAAATCAGCGACGGATTTTTTCAGTTTTGCAATATCACTGTCAACAAATCTTGATTTAAAAGCCGGATTTACACTGTGAAACTCAACAATGTTATTTGATATTTTTACAATGTTTTCTTCGCCGCCTAATCGTTCAAATAAAGTCGTCATTATAGTCCCCTGAATGATTTTTAATTAATTGGTATTTTCGATATAGCATAGGTTGTAAAAAAAAGCAAAAAGCACTTCGTCAACAATAACGAAGTGCTTTTTGACAATTTGTTTAAGCCTTAATTCCGTGCTGGCGGCGGCGTTAATTTCAATATTTTCGGCATTGGCATATCCTCAAGTACATAGATAGAACCATCTGCGCCCTGGCTTACATGACGAAGTCTGTGGCCAAGTTCATCCAGCAAGCGTTCCTCCCCTACCACGTGATCTCCTGAAAGAACGAGCCGCGACATATGCGATGAAGAAAGCCCAGTTAAGAACAGGTTTCCTTTCCACTGTGGAAATAAATCACCTGTATAAAACATCATTGATGATGGGGCCATGGAAACCGGGGTCCAATAATAAATTGGCTGCTCGGTGCCTTCCTTGACCGTATAGCTGCTGCCTTCCGGCTTTGGCGTAGGTAACGGTCCATAAGAAACGGCAGGCCAGCCATAATCTTTACCGGCACGGATGATATTTATCTCATCCCCCGCATTACCGCCCTGATCAGCAACCCAGAAATCACCCGTCCACGGGTTCTTGGCAAGACTGTTTGAATTTCTAAGCCCAATCACATAGGCCATATCATTAACATCATCATTACCGACATAGGGATTATCACCCGCAGCGGAGCCATCTTTATTAAGGCGAAGTATCATTCCAGATGTTGCCTTTAAATCCTGCTGTCCCATCGGGCTTTTACGTTGCGTGGTTACCAGCAGTTTTCCGGTATCATCAAACGCCATACGGCTTGGTGTTGTCTCAAGAATGACTTTTAAATTATCAATACTTGTTTCATCACTTGAGAGGCGGGCACTAGCCACACTCCATGTACCCCAAGGATTGGCTGCTTTCTCTTCGCGCGATAGTGCGTTCCAAACTTGTCTATCAGCATTTGATTTTGTGAATGCCTCATCTGAATTATCATCATCCACACCATCAGGTGCGCCAAGATAGCTGAAATAAATCATCCTGTTATTTTCAAAATCAGGATCAAGTAATATATCATTAAGGCCACGTGAACCCCAGGCCCGAACGGCTGGCATCCCGGAAATTGGATCAGAAACATTTCCGTCCGGTGTAATAATTCTTATACGGCCCGGCACTTCCGTTACGATCATATTGCCGTTTGGCATATGGGCCATTGCCCAGGGGCAATTAAGCCCGGTTACAAAGTCACTCACAACATAGCGCGCACTTTTTGGTGCCAGCGGTGCTCTGGTTTGGCCTTCGAAAGCCGGTGTTATGGCATAAGCCGGTGCTGAACTCTGCTGAGCGGACGTTGGCACCGTCATTGTTATAGCAGCCAAAAATCCGAGCATCGTCGTTTTCGTTACATTTTGCAGCTTCATTTTATTCTCCCTGGTTTATTTTATGATGCGTGGGAGTATAGATTAACATTCTTTGCAAAGCAATCTGCTAACTATTTGTTTCTATATTGCTTTAAATTGGTTATATATACATAATATTGAACTGAAATAACATGAGAACAGGTATGACAATTACGCTCCATAAAGGTGACTTAAGCAACGATGTAAGTTTTGAAGGTGCTGTAGCCATAGACACAGAAACATTGGGCCTTAATCCCAACCGTGACCGTTTATGTCTTGTGCAGCTTTCATCAGGCGATGGTAACGCACATCTGGTTCAGATCGCCGCGGGTCAAACTGATGCTCCAAATCTGGTAAGAATTCTTGAAGATCCCAAACTCATCAAAATATTTCATTTTGCACGCTTTGATGTTGCCGTTGTTAAAAAATACTTAAACGCTGATGTCTCACCTGTTTATTGCACTAAAATAGCCTCTAAACTGGTTCGAACTTATACAGACAGGCACGGCCTAAAGGATTTAAGTCGTGAGCTTCTGAGTGTTGATCTCTCTAAACAGCAGCAAAGTTCAAATTGGGGCGCTGATGAACTTAGTCAGGCGCAATTAGAATATGCTGCCTCAGATGTTTATCATTTACATAAACTGATGGATAAACTTAATCAAATGCTTGAAGCAACCGGACGCAGTGAATTTGCGCAGGAATGCTTTGATTTTCTCCCAACACGCTGCGAGCTTGATTTGGCGGGCTGGGAAAATACAGATATTTTCGCTCATAGTTGAAACTTTTGATTTCGCTTGATAATTCGCTATTTTATTAAAAATATAAGCAAAATTCCTGCCTTTTACCTTGAAGCCGCACCCTATAAGCATTACATTTAATATATTGTCATATGATACTCCATGATTTTGCCACTATTAGCCATTAGCAATCAAAATCAAATTGGATTATGACCGACAGAAATGGAATTAGATTATAGTGAATACTCACCCTGATCACATACTGGAATCAAATGAAACTGTAGCGTTCGACGAAAATGAACGGCAGATAAACCGTGCAGGGCAACTCAAAAAAGCGGTGCCTATTTTAACCATTATTGTCTTCCTGTCACTGGTACTATATCCAATACTGGCATCACGAGAAAACAGCTTTACCCTTGCAATTGATAAACTTGAACAGCGTGATGAAAAAGCAAAACTGATCAAACCCAGCTATTCGGATATTGACCGCCACAATAACCCCGTTAACATTTCAGCTGAATCCGCTTACCGTGAAGAAAATGAAAACACTAATTATTTCTTCACCAATCTGGTTGCCAATATGTCTTTACCAGCTGGCGAGGCCATTGAAATAATATCCAATAGCGGTTCACTCAATACCGGAACTCAGATCATGGAATTGGGCGGCGAGATAGTCATAACCTCCGAAACCGGATTTTTATTACGCTCCACAGAAGCGACGTTTTTAATTGCAGAAAAAATTGCCCGCGGGCAAAATGGCGTTAACGGCATTGCCCCGTTTGGAAATTTCAGTGCGAATAGTTTCAACACCGATGTGGAACAGGAAATAATTATCCTTGATGGTAATGTAAGAATTAATTTCGATCCCAACAAACCACTTAATATTTTTAACTCTGATGCAGCCACCACTGTCGAAGGAAATACCAATTGATAGTCCGTAGAAATAATATAAATATATTTATAGCCTTTATCATGCTCTTCGTTTTCGCAGGTGCTTTGTCTGTGAATGCTCAGGTTTCTTCGCTAAAAGAACATGAAGTGGAAAATCCAGTAGATATCAGTGCGGACCGCCTTGAAGTTAAACAAAAAGAAAATATAGCCCTTTTCACCGGCAATGTGGTGGTCACACAGTCCGATATGTCACTTGTGTCTGACCGTATCACCGTATTTTATCAGGGAGACCGGGATAAAAATAATTCGTCATCAATTTCACGGCTCGATGCATCGGGAAATGTTGTTATGACATCCCCTACTGAAACCATCAAAAGCACATGGGGCGTCTATGATTTCTCAGAAAAAATAATCACCCTTGGTGGCAACGTTGAATTTAATAATGAAGATGGCCAGATCACAAGCCCAAGACTGCAAGTAAATTTAACAACAGGACAAATCACAATGGACGGCGGCCGGGTAGAAGGCGAGCAGCCCGACAGGGTCACTGGACAATTTACACCGCCAAGTAGTTGAATAATATAAGATTGATTACTTATTGTTAGTCTGTTTGAGAGTAAAATATAAAACATGGAAAAAATAATAAAACTTTCTACACCGGACCACCACGTAGCCACACTAGATGAGGGTCTTGTGGTTGATGCCGTTGAAAAAAAATACCGTAAAAAAACGGTTCTCCGCGGTGTATCCATGCAAATCAATAAGGGTGAAGTGGTTGGACTACTTGGCCCTAACGGTGCCGGTAAAACCACCAGTTTCTACGCTATGATCGGTCTCGTTAAGCCTGATTCAGGAAGAATTCTACTTGATGGGCATGATATTACCCACATGCCTATGTATCGCCGTTCAAGACTTGGAATAGGCTATCTTCCACAGGAATCATCTATTTTTCGCGGCATGACAGTAGAGGAAAACATTTGGTCCGTGCTTGAAGTATGTGAACCAAACCCTAGAAAAAGGGCAGAAAAACTTGAAAGCCTGCTTGATGAGTTTTCTATTCAGCATATCAGGCAGTCTGCAGCATTATCGCTGTCAGGCGGGGAGCGAAGAAGAGTTGAAATTGCCCGTTCACTGGCATCTGGTCCGACCTACATGCTGCTTGATGAACCATTCGCTGGTATTGATCCGATTGCCATTGCTGACATTCGTAATCTGGTCTCGCATTTAAAAGATAGGGATATCGGTGTTCTGATTACTGATCATAACGTCCGTGAAACACTGGATATTATTGACCGGGCCTATATCATACATGATGGCCAGGTACTCATGTCGGGAACGCCACAAGAAATAGTTAATAATGAAGATGTAAAACGCGTCTATTTAGGTGAAAATTTTAGTTTGTAATAGGAAAGAGTATAAATGGCATTAACGCCAAGACTTGACATAAGACAATCACAATCTTTGGTGCTGACACCGCAGTTGCAGCAGGCCATTAAGATGCTTCAGCTTTCGAGCGCCGAACTTGTGGAATTTGTCGCTGATGAAGTCGCGGAAAACCCGCTTCTGGAATATGATGAAAGATCAGAAGGAAGCGAAGACCGTAGAAGTTCTATTGAAGGCGAGGGTACACCGTCAAAAGAAGAACCGTCCAACACCGAAGAAGTCCAAGTTAAAACCGCTGATGATTTCCTGCAAGATGCCGCACCAACCAATACACAGGACGATGCCCCACTTGATACAGATTATGTCTATGACGACAACAGTTTTTCAGACAATATCGGCGCTATGCCAAGCCAAAACCTCGGCCTAAATGGCAGTAATATGATTACCGGTGGTGCCGGGAATTTTGATTTCACAGAAAACTCTGCCGAACAAAAACAATCACAAATAGTCTCTCTTAAATCACATCTTGAAGACCAGCTTGTTTTGCTTCAAGCCGAAGCATATGAGAAAATCATCATCCAGTATCTGATCGGTCTTATGGATGAAGCTGGCTACATTAACGAAGAAACCTCACTCATAGCAGAGCGTTGCGGCTGCACAGCAGAAGACGTAGAGCGCATTTTCACCATTGCCCAGACCCTGGAGCCGCTGGGTGTTTTTGCCAGAAGTCTGAGTGAATGTTTAAAAATTCAGCAAATTCAAGCAGATCGTTACGATCCCGTAATGGAAATATTCCTCGATAATCTTGAAATGCTTGGCGACAGAAAATTTAACGAGCTTAGAAAACTCTGTGATGTAAATAAAGAAGATTTCCTTGATATGATTGAGGAGATAAAAGCCCTTAATCCTAAACCTGGCCTCGAATATGGTGAAGAGGTCGTCTATACGGTGATCCCTGATGTATATGTCAAAAAATCACCTAAAGGAAAATGGTTTGTCGAACTGAACAGTGAGAGCCTACCAAAAGTCCTGATGAATAATCGTTACCTAAATGAAATTGACGGACAGGCCACTAAAAAAGAAGACAAAGAATATATTGATGATTGTGTATCAAAAGCAAACTGGCTTGTTCGCGCACTCGATCAGAGGGCACGAACCATACTTAAAGTTTCCAGTGAACTAGTAAGGTTGCAGCGAAGATTTCTTGATGATGGCATTCAATATCTGGTGCCGATCAATCTTAAAACGATTGCAGAAGCAATTGAGATGCATGAGAGCACAGTGAGTCGCGTGACAGCGAATAAATACATCGCGACAGCAAGAGGAATTTTTGAAATGAAATTTTTCTTCACAAACGCGATCGGCTCTTTGGATAGTGATAACCAGCATTCCTCAAGATCCATTAAATATAAAATCAAACTACTTATCGATGACGAAGACCCTAAAAAGATACTATCCGACGATAAAATCGTAGATCTGATTAGAGGCGAAGGCATTGATATTGCAAGGAGAACCGTGGCAAAATACAGAGAATCTTTAGAAATCCCGTCTTCAATAATAAGAAGAAGAATGAAGAACCCCGTCCTTTAACAAATGAATTTGAGAGTTTTTTACAGATAGCACACTCTCTTTTGGACCGGGAAATATAAAATCATTTAACCTAAAGTGATTTTATAAAAATGCGGGAATTTCGTGAATACTTGACATATTGAGAACAAGACACTAACTTCCGCGACCTTATATGGATGTAGCCTTGAGCGACATAATAATTAAGCTATCTGAGATAGGATCTGAACTAAAATGAGAATTACTGTAACTGGAAGACAATTGGATGTTGGCGTTTCTTTAAAAGAGCATGTGGAATCACGGCTTGAAGGAAGCGTAAAAAAATATTTCAGTCATACAATTGAAGGGGACGTTACCCTTTCGAAAAATGCTCATTTATATCGAGCAGATTGTAAAATACATATTGGTCATGGCATTTACCTGCAATCAAGTGCGGAAGAAACAGAAATTTACGCTTCTTTCGATACGGCCGCAGATAAAATGGAAACCAGACTACGTCGTTATAAAAGACGTATCACCAATCACCATAGAGAAAAAAGCAATGCCATTGAAGATGAGGTATATAAAGCAAGTTATAACGTTTTTGACATCTCAAATGAGCAGGAAGAAGATACAGAAGACAAAATGCCTGTCATTATTGCTGAAATGGACATGGATATCCCTGAGGTAACCGTAAGTGATGCTGTAATGAGACTTGATCTCGGTGAGCTACAAACACTTATGTTCAGAAATAGCGGCCATGGTGGCATTAATGTGGTTTACAGAAGACCTGATGGAAACATCGGTTGGATTGATCCAAAAACGTCATAAATATTATATAGCAATTAGAAGAGTGTGTATCCAAATGGATATTTCGAATTTGATTAATATGGATACAATATTTCCAAACCTTAAAGCATCAAGCAAAAAACAGCTTTTGCAGGAACTAGGAAATATTGCGAAAGATAAAATAGGGAAACCTGTTTACGAAATAGCTTCCGTTCTTATGGAACGTGAACGGCTAGGGTCTACTGGCATGGGGCATGGCGTGGCCATACCCCACGGCCGCTTTGCTGGGCTTGATCAAATTTGTGGTATTTTTGCCAAACTTGAAAAACCGGTAAATTACGATGCACTGGACGATCAACCTGTTGATTTAATATTTCTTCTACTGGTCCCCGAACAAGCCGGTGCAGATCATTTAAAAGCACTTGCTAAAATATCCCGTATCTTTCGTGATCAAACCATCTGTGAAAAGCTTAGAGGCACCGATAATGGTGACGCCATTTTTGCTATATTAAATTCTATGCAGCCTGCATAAAAAAACACTCCGCAAATCACTTTGCGGAGTGTTGATAATCTCATATTCAAATACTTTTAAGCGTCGTCTTCCGGCTGTGGTGGAAGATCTTTTCTGTATTGAAACTGGTCAGCCAGATTTTGATCTTTTTCCGCTTCTGGAATATCGCCTTCAGCTATTTCAGGAGGACGTACCCAACAATCTGTGCCAAGTTCTGAAATTTTCTGACAGGCCATTGCATCCACATCGCGTGGATTAACTCTTACAGCTTGTTGTAAAAATGGTAGCGCCCGTGTCGGTCTATTCAGTGCAAGATAACCTGAACCTAATCCTTTAAGAGCAGCAACATTTTGGCCATTATTGCCAATAGCTTTCTGATAAGCATCAATCGCATCAACATATTGACCAATAGCACTTAAACTAGTACCCAGTCCAACGAGCGGTCCGGCCACACTACCAACAATCTGAATAATCAACCAGCCCACCACAAGATAAGCAAAACCCACCTTAAAAATATTACGCCGTTTTAGTTCAGAAAAAAGGCTCATTCAAACTCTCCGCAATCAAAATCATCATCGCCGACAGGGCGGCAGAAGTTCGGAAATCCAACCTCGCGCCAGTGGTCAACCAGACCAACTTCATGCAAATATTCTTTCATCACCAGCTGATTTAAGATCGCGCGAAACGGCGGAGTATATAAACGCTGAAACATAATGGATTGAAATCCAACTGAATTCTTAAGCCAGTTTACAATATAATTTCCGTCCCCTAATAACGATGCGTACATAAGCGAAGCAGTACTTTTAGGTTCGCGGGATAAATACTCCCTGTAATTCTCCCTTAAATCGGGTTTAAAATAGGCATCGATATATAAATCAGTATATTTACTGGCAGGGGCCTCTATTCTTTGATGGAAGCCCTCAAAATTTCTTGCAATTTCTTCTTTATTTCCTTCCATCACAGATAAAATTACATTACCTGAGCGAACATTAGCTACTCCCTTTGAAATTGCATTTTCAAATTCCATATGGGTTTTTTCTGTATTTGTATCCATTATAAAAGCATAGCCTAGTGAATAATAAATGCTGGAATCGTCCGGGTTTATATCTTTCGCCGTAGCCAGAACTTCTATGGCATTTTCATATGCACCTACTGAAAGATAATATTGTCCTAAATCCAGCCATGGATCGCTATCATCATTTGCGCTCAACTTTATTGCTTTATCAAAGGCTAACTTCGCCTGCTTCCACTCCATCAGGCGTAAATGTGTATTTCCTTTTTTGGCCCAGCCATAACCAAGGTCAGGATCCAGACTAATCGACTTATTGGCCGCCTCAAGCGCAAGGTTAAACAATTTTATTATTTCTTCCCTGCTATTTTCACTAAAGCCGTAAGTAGCTGAATTTTCATATGAATCAGCAAGAACTGCCCAGCCTTCTGAGTAAGCCGGGTCTAATGTTATAACCTGATTGGCTAGCTTTCTGGCTTTAAGGGAATTTTGAAAACTAGGAATATTGAATAACTGACGAGCCTGTAAGTAAAGCGCGTAAGCCTCCATATTCTGTGTTGGCACATCGCCTAGCACATCGCCAAGAAGTTCTACCTTAAGCGCACCCGCTATGGCCATGCTGATCTCATCCTGAATGGCAAAGATGTCGGTTAAATCCCGGTCATAGGTTTCTGACCACATGTGGGTGTCATTTGCCACATCAATAAGCTGCGCGGTAACCCGAACGCGATTACCAGAACTTCTAATCGATCCTTCGACGACAAAATTTACATTTAACCGTTCAGCAATTTCTGGGATGAGCAGGTTCTGATCATTAAGGGCAAAGGTCGATGTACGTGAAGCAACATCTAGGGTCTCTATCGATACAATGACATTGAGTATTTCTTCCGCCATCCCACGGCCGAAATAATCCTGTGAGCCGTCTGCACTCATATCCTCAAACGGCAGCACCGCAATTGTGTTAGCGAGGTCGGCAATGATTACCTCTTGCGGCTCAGGCTTCGAAGTCCGATCAAAAAGTAGGAAGATAACCGCTAAAGACAGCAAACCTATGATGATATAATTAATCTTCTGGCCCGTTCTACTTCGGATGCTTTCGTCCGTGTCCACTTCTTCGGTTTTCATTAGCCCGTCTGGTGTCAGCTCAAACGCCCAAGCGAAGAAAAGCGCGATGGGAAAACCGATGATGCCGATGTATACGACGATGCTGTTTAGGGTGTCGGGAAGGTTGAGAGCGGGGACGACTACGTCTGTGATTTGCACAAGTACCCATCCAAGC
>JABIPV010000176.1 GCA_018699075.1 Kordiimonadaceae bacterium
AATAAAATTAATGTCATCTCCGCAAATGAAATGATGGATGTCACTGAAAATACACTTCCAACTGATGTTGTGATATGCGTCGCCGCCGTAGCAGACTGGCACGTAAAAAACCCACTAGGGCAAAAAATAAAAAAACAAAATGGGGAAATACCAAATATAGAATTTACTGAAAATCCTGATATTTTAAAAACCATTTCTAACCATAAAAACCGCCCCCCATTAGTTATTGGTTTTGCGGCTGAAACAGAAAACCTAAATGAATATGCACAGAATAAATTAGCAAAAAAAGGCTGTGACTGGATCATCGCAAATGATATTTCCGGTGATGTTATGGGCGGTGATCATAATCAAGTCCACTTATTTTCGAAAGATGATATTGAAACGTGGCCAGACCAAAGTAAAATGGACGTGGCTCGTAGGCTCGCTAACAAAATAGAAGACTATTTTAAGGATAATGAATGACTAACGTCGCCATACAAATTTTAGATCACGGACAAGGTCTAAAGCTGCCTGAATATGAAACCACAAACAGCGCGGGAATGGATCTTATGGCCGCTATTGCGCAAAATGAACAGCTTACTTTAAAAGTGGGGCAAAGACTTCTTGTGCCTACGGGTTTTAACATGGCACTTGCTGATGGATTTGAAGCACAAGTGCGTCCTCGCTCTGGTCTTGCCTGGAAAAATGGCATAACTGTTCTTAATAGTCCTGGGACGATTGACGCAGATTACCGCGGCGAAGTTAAGGTTATATTGATCAACCATGGTGATCAAGACTTTATCATTACAAGAGGAATGCGTATCGCACAGATGGTCATTGCTCCCGTCACGCAAATCACTTGGAACCAATGCGAAAGCCTAGATGAAACGGCGCGTGGTGTTGGTGGCTTTGGCTCAACAGGGACAGTCTCATAATGACATCAATTACATTAATCATCGCCGGCACAGAAAGTACAGTTCCAAAAGAAGAACTCAGCATCGAACGGATCATCGCAGAAGCGCATTCAATGGGTTACCAAGAGTTCAGCGTTTTTTGTAATGATAAAGAAATTGAAAAACCCGAAGATTTTAAAGTAATCGACGGCGCAACATATATTATTGCCTCCGCCGCTGATCAGATTGATCCGGATAGCATTCAATATGAGATTTTAGAAGAAGACGGTGAGCCTGAAAATGAGCCTGAATGATGACCAAATAGAACGCTATGCCCGCCACATCATTTTAAAAGAAGTTGGCGGACCCGGGCAGCAAAAACTGATGAGCGCAAAAGTACTTGTGATCGGAGCCGGTGGTCTTGGCAGTCCGTTACTGATGTATCTTGCGGCCGCAGGTATAGGTACGATTGGCATTATTGATGATGATCAGGTTGATTTAAGCAATTTGCAACGCCAAATTATTCACACAACAGGTGCTTTAGGCACGGATAAAGTCACCAGCGCCAAAAACATGATCCTAGAAATGAACCCTCATATCAACGTGGTGACTTATGCAGAGCGGCTAGAAGAAAATAACGCCATAGATATCCTTAGTTCTTATGACATTGTTGCCGACGGCTGTGATAATTTCACCACCCGCTTTTTGGTTAATGCAATTTGCTTAAAAAATAAAATCCCGCTTATTTCTGGTGCCCTAAGCCAATTTGATGGTCAACTTGCCACTTTCAAAGGTTACGAAGATGATAAACCCTGCTATCGTTGCTTGGTCCCTGATCATCCGCGCGGAGTTTTAAGTTGCGCCGAAGCAGGAATTTTAGGGGCCGTTGCCGGTGTCGTCGGCACCATGCAAGCGGTCGAAGTTATAAAAGAAATACTCAATATTGGTGATGGCCTTGCGGGGAAACTGCTTATTTATGATGCTTTTAGTGCATCCACACGTACCATAAAACTGCCTAAAGACCCTGGCTGTAAACACTGTAATTGACAAATGTTTTCTCTTCTCATATGTTTCCCGAGCACATTTTATGGAAATATAATGATATTACTTACCAACCATAACATAACCAACCTTACTTTCTGTGAGGTGGTTTCCAGTGCATTTTTTCAACAACAGACAGATCAGTAAATAATCCACTGACATCTGGTTCTCTATGTAAACAATTCGTGCCGATGTTGGCGTGATGCTTTGCTTTGTCTATTTCGACATATAGAATGAGAAACATTATGATTTATAAAACCAGAACTGAAATTGAAACACTTACCGATCGATTAGTTGACCGTAGCCTTCCTCGCCCCTTATGGACGCATGCTGCCCATTTTGCTGCGGGATTTTGTCTGCTTCATCGCCATGACCTTAATAAAGTAATCAATGACATGCCCAATATAATACGTTCCTACAACGATGCAACCGGAACACCAAACACCGATGAAGAAGGCTATCATCATACGCTTACATTATTTTATCTTTATACGATAGATGAATATATTCGCACGTTACCGGAAGGCTACGATTTTGTTGACGCTTGTCACCATTTAATATCCGGCGAAAAAGGAGCGAAAGAGTACCCTTTTAAATTTTACTCTAAGAAACTATTATTTTCCATCGAAGCGCGCCACGGATGGGTAGCTGCTGATTTAGAGTAACCGCTTATATCCATTCCGCAATAACACGGTCAGGGGCAGAATGACCATCAAGATATGTTTTCACATTGATAATCACTTTTTCGCCCATGGCCGCGCGCGCTTCATTAGTGGCAGAACCCATATGGGGGGCGATTACCACATTTTCCAAGGTAAAAAAAGCGGGATTAACATGTGGTTCGTTTTCAAATACATCTAGACCTGCCCCCGCAATGGCTTTGGCCTCCAATGTTTCGATAAGGGCCGTTTCATCTATCACATCTCCCCGCGCCGCATTAATTAAAAGCGCGTGTTTTTGCATCAAGCCTAAACGCCGTTTTGACATGATATGATGGGTTTCTTCCGTATGCGGACAATTCATGGAAATAATATCCATTTGAATGATCATCTGATCAAGGCTCGACCAATATGTCGCCCCGAGTTCATTATGAATTTCTTCTTCAATTTGTTTGCGGTTATGATAATGAATTGATATGCCAAAGGCTTTTGCGCGCCGTGCCAACGCTTGACCTATACGGCCCATGCCGATGATGCCCAATTTTTTACCACCAAGCCTCATGCCCAACATGCCCGTTGGTGCCCAGCCTTTCCAACCACTTTTTCTAAGTTGCCGCTCTCCTTCACCCATTCGGCGCGATAGGCCAAGCATCAACGCCATCGCCATATCAGCAGTATCGTCGGTCAGAACTCCTGGTGTATTTGTCACCACAATCATTTTATTTCGGGCGGTTTTTAAATCAATATGATCCACACCGACACCGTAATTTGCAATCATTTTTATCTGCGCATTTGAAAGCACCTCTTGATCTATTTTATCGGTCACGGTTGAGACCAAAATATCCGCCTCATTGGCAGCATTAATTAATTCAGTCCGAGAAAAAGCATGGTCATCATCATTTAGGCGCACATTAAAAAGCTCTTTCATTCTTGCTTCGACAATTTCGGGCAGTTTTCTTGTTACTATAACAAGAGGCTTATTCATAACCATTCAAATTACTCGTTTATAAATATGATCGCTTAGTATATTTAACGGAAATAGTTCTGACAAATGAAAAAGCTTTCTTGACGCGGGGCAGATAAAAATACATATACTTTAACTATGAAATTCTTATCTTTAATATTCATTTTTAGTTTTTGCTTAATGGCAAATAATGCCTTTGCTGAAACTTCGGAAAAAACCACAATGGGTGCTTCTGGATATCCATTACCACGTTTTATGTCGCTGGATGATCCTAAAACCAATATGCGTACAGGGCCTGGTCTAGAATATCCAATCGACTGGATATATAACAAAGAAGATTATCCATTACGTGTTATCGCCGAGCATGGAAATTGGCGTAAAGTCGTTGATGTGGATGGTGCTACAGGATGGATATTGCGGTCACTTCTATCACTAAGCCGCAAAGCAATGATCATCAATGGTTCACAAAAACTGGTAAAATCCCCCGAAGAAAATGATAAAGTTACACTGATCGCCGAAGAAGACGTCATAGGCACCATAGAGCAATGTCAGCAAGAATGGTGCGAAATGGAAATAAGTGGTTTTAAAGGGTGGATAAATCATCAAAATATATGGGGCGTACTGGACCAAGAAACCTTTGATTAGGCTTATATGTTTTCCATTTGAACAAACACACTCACACTGCTTATTTTCTTGCCTTCTGGTGCAGCAGGTAACGCAGAAATAATTAAATCATCTGCTTTGATATCTTCAAGTATATCTTCTTCTTTAAAATAAATATGATGATGATCGTCAATGTTCGTATCGAAATAAGTACGGTTACTATCAACAACGACTTCTTTTAATAGTCCCGCATCTGTGAATTGATGTAATGTATTATATACAGTGGCTAACGAAACTTTCGCATTAGTTTGACCAACTTCTTGGTGCAAAACTTCTGCGGTAATATGACGGTCTTCTTTATCAAAAAGTAATTTTGCCAACGCAAGTCTTTGCCTCGTTGGACGCAGGCCTACTTCTTGTAAACATCTTAATGCATTGGAAAACGGTCTTGTCATATGAGTGCTCTTATACTTTACTGTTTCTAATCATAATAATATCTTACACATTAGAATGCTCTTAAGCAAGTATGGAGAGAAAATCTAATCACCGCTAACAATACGGTCCATTAATTCTTGAACTGTTGGTACAAATCCATTGCTGTAAAACGGGTCCGTCTTGAAGTTAAATGCCGTATGTCCAGCAAACATTAAGTTTTCCTCAAGTGATTCACCGTGGGCAATATTCATCAATGATTTTTGAATACAGAAACTCCGTGGGTCCGCGCCGCGTCCCGTCGAATAATTTGTGTCCGGGTTTTGTGACCAATTAGAAAATTTGCATTGGCTAAGACAACCCATGCAATCTTTTTGATCCTGACGAATTTCAGTAGCTTCATTTTCATTAACTAGAATAAGACTATCATCAGGTGTTCTCATGGATGTGTTAAATCCCTGATCAACCCAACCTAATACTTTCGATTTATCGTCTTCTTTGACGAAATATTTTTTCTTGCCAATCACAACTTCTGTTGAGAATGCTTCCTCGACGCCTGCTTTACGTCGAAAATCAACTTGTCGATGACTGCGTCCTTCCAGTTGTCGTAATAAGTTATTGCGTACCGCCGAAGAATAAAACCCTGTTGGACTAAAACGATGAAGTGAAATATCACCCTCGTTTAATGTCGTAAGGCTATCTTTCCACCCTTGTGGGATAGGACTTTCTTGTGTCAGTAGAGGACGTGTACCATATTGAAACGCAATTGCGCCAATTTCCGGATTATCAAACCAATGTTCCCAATCCCGTAAATACCAAACGCCACCAGCCATGATAATCGGAACGTGTTCCAAACCAAATTTGTTCATTATTGTACGAAGAGCGGCTACACGTGGATATGGATCTTCAGGCACCAATGGGTCTTCAGCATTTGAAAGACCGTTATGACCGCCTGCAAGCCACGGGTCTTCATATACCACTCCGCCAAGCCACTCACCTTGATTTTTATAGGCACGTTTCCACAAAATGGCAAAAGCACGAGCAGATGATATAATCGGATGGAAGAAAACTTTATGATCAGCAGCAATTTCACTTAATTTATAAGGCATGCCTGCACCGCAGGTTATACCGTGTACAAGGCCTTTAGTTTCATCTAATATCCCTTCAAGAACAGGTTCTGCGCCACCCATTTCCCAAAGAACATTAATGTGAATACGCCCTTTACCACCGGCAATGTCATGGGCATCTTTAACTTGTCGAATGCCGCCATCAATGCCGTACTGAACAAGTTCAGCATGTCTGTCTGTGCGTGTTTTACCGTGATAAATTTGCGGGATTACATTTCCATTTTCATCAAAATTATCCGCATTAACACAAGAAACCGTACCAACTCCACCCGCAGCGGCCCATGCCCCTGCGCTAGCACCGTTGGTTGCAGAAATACCTTTTCCGCCCTCAATTAGGGGAAGAACGTCACTTCCTGATATATTTAATGAATTAAAACTTTTCATTTTGTCCCTTCGCTGCAAAACTAATTTTTTGCAGTCCAGATGAGCCCAATACTCTTATATTAATGAAAATTTACATCAAAACAAGATTAAGCGCCCATCCGGTTACACAATACTATTTTAACGAGGCTTAAGCGTCGTCTTTATCTTCGTTAACTTTGGCTGCATCAGCAAGCACGGCCTTTATGCTCAGACGCACTTTACCGCGATCATCAACACCAAGAACTTTAACTTTAACCATTTCGCCTTCTTTAACGACGTCCGTAACTTGCTTTACACGTTCGTTGGCAAGTTCACTAATATGGACAAGACCGTCTTTGCTTCCTAAGAAGTTCACAAAAGCACCGAAATCAACTGTTTTAACAACCTTACCTTCGTATATTTTGCCAACTTCAGGTTCAGCAACGATACCATTGATCCATTCCATTGCCGCTTTAATAGCCGCCGCATCAGACGAAGATACTTTAACAATACCTTCATCATCGATATCAACTTTAGCGCCCGTTACTTCGCAAATTTCGCGAATAACTTTGCCGCCTGTACCGATAATCTCACGAATTTTATCTTTCTTAACTTGAATGGTTTCAATTCTTGGTGCGTGCTCGTTCATTTCTTCACGTGCTGTCTCAAGAGCTTTATTCATTTCAGCCAAGATCGTCGCGCGACCACCTTTGGCCTGTTCAAGCGCTGCTTCCATAATGTCTTTAGTGATACCCGTAATTTTGATATCCATTTGAAGTGATGTGATACCTTCTGTTGTACCTGCCACTTTAAAGTCCATATCACCAAGATGATCTTCATCACCAAGAATATCAGAAAGAACGGCATAATCATCGCCTTCTTTAATAAGACCCATGGCAATACCAGAAACCGGACGAGTGATAGGAACACCTGCATCCATCATTGAAAGTGACGCGCCACAAACTGTCGCCATAGAAGACGAGCCGTTTGATTCTGTAATTTCAGATACAATACGAATTGTATATGGGAAATCATCTTTTTCAGGAAGAACGGCCTTAACCGCACGCCATGCCAATTTACCGTGACCAACTTCGCGGCGACTAGTAAAACCTGAACGACCAACTTCACCTACTGAATAAGGAGGGAAGTTATAATGAAGCATAAAGTTTTCTTTGTATGTACCTGTTAGTGCATCAATGAACTGTTCATCATCACCAGTACCAAGTGTTGTTACACAAATTGACTGTGTTTCACCGCGCGTGAAAAGCGCTGAACCATGTGCACGTGGCAGGATATTAACTTCACCCATAACTGCACGCACTGTATCAAGAGCACGACCATCAATACGCTTACCTGTTTTAATGATGTCACCACGAACGATGTCTTTTTCGACGTTCTTAAGGATGCTGCCAACTAGGATGCTTTGTGCATCATCATCTTCAGCTACAAACTTTTCTTTTACCGCATCTTTAACTTCGTTTATTTTACCGACACGTGTTTGCTTGTCTGTTTCACCGTATGCATCGCGAAGGCCATCTTCAGCCATTGCTTTAATATCAGCAATAAGTGCAGAGTGGTCTTCTTCTTCGGGAAGTTCGATTGGGTCTTTGGCTGCAACTTCAGCAAGTTCTATAATTGCATCTATAACTACTTGCATTTGCTCGTGACCAAACATTACAGCGCCAAGCATAATTTCTTCTGAAAGCTCAGATGCTTGTGATTCAACCATCAACACCGCGTCGCGAGTTCCCGCAACAACCAAATCAAGTTCAGATGTTTCAAGTAATTCTTCTGTTGGGTTAAGGACGTATTCACCATCAATATAACCAACGCGCGCTCCAGCTATCGGACCCATAAATGGAAGGCCTGATATTGTTAAGGCAGCACTAGTACCAACGAGGGATACGATATCTGCTTGGTTTTCTAGGTCGTGTGACATTACTGTACATGACACTTGTGTTTCATTTTTAAAACTAGGAAC
>JABIPV010000058.1 GCA_018699075.1 Kordiimonadaceae bacterium
AAAATTATAGAGAATATAAAAAGTTGATATTGAAATTAATGGATCTGGTGATATTGAAATGGACGAAGTAACCGGAAATGACGTTGATATCGAAATTAATGGCTCCGGTAATGTGGATTTTGAAGGCGGCACCTGTGACAGGTTAGAAATCGAAGTTGACGGTTCAGGTGATGTTGATGCCAAAGATCTTGTTTGCAGAGATGTTGACGTTGATGTTTCGGGTTCAGGAAATAGCCGAGTACACGCCACAGAACGCTTAACGTTTGATAGTAATGGGTCCGGTAAAGTTGACGTTTTTGGTAAACCTAAAGAAGTCATTGATAACACCAAACGCGACAGCAAAATTAGAATTCGTTAAGATAATTCTATAATCATCCCAGATTATGTTTAGGCGGAATAAGCGCAGCCGCCTAACACCAAAACTTACAGGAAAACATAAAATGAAAATTAAAGTATTAATTTTAATGCTGGGAATTTTCTCGGCTTCAGCTCAAGCACAGGAAGTTGTGAACGGTGTAGATTTTGACGCAGAATATTATGACAGCGGTAATGCGGATCAATATGGGATTATTGTCCTCACCGGCTCGGCTGGTGGTAAAGCCAATGAAACTTCGGCAAATTTAGCTGCCTTGGGTTATAATGTGCTCGCCCTGAGTTATTTTGACCGGGACGGTTCTGCGATAGTTCCAAAGACCCTTGAAATGATCCCGCTTGAATATTTAGAAGCGCCACGACGTTGGCTCGCGGCCAGAACCAAAGGCGTCGTCCTTTATGGCCTTTCCAAAGGTGCCGAGTTTGCCTTAACCGCGGCAAGTTATGACGATGATTATATCGCCGTTATCGCTCTCGCGCCCAGTAAAGTTGTGTGGCAAGGAATACCAGAAGATTTTTCCACGGTGGCAACTGCGCCTTCAAGTTGGAGCAGAAACGGCGAAGGACTAACATTCGTTCCTTACTTTAATAAAGAACAGCAGGCTAAAACCGGACTTGATAACCGTCACCAGGCATCAATGACTAATGAAATGGCAGTTGAAAAAGCAACGATCAAAGTAGAAAATATTTCTGTTCCCATACTGCTTCTTTCAGGAGGGCAAGATAAATCATGGCTGTCTGAAAAAATGGCCAATGATATTTGTGAACGTGCCGGACATAACTGCACACATATTAACTACCCAACTGGCGATCATCTGTTGAGCGAATTTACGACAACTATGTTTTCAGAAGTCCGTAATTTTATACAAGCTGTGCGTTAATAGGCCAGACACTAGAAATTACTATTTTTACTTTTCAATCATCATTTTATTGCCATCAATAGCAGTGATTTCTTCATTAAGACCAAAGATTTAACTTAATATTCTTTACCAGATTAACATTTTTGCTGCTCTGCTAAGATTGTTTAATGCGAGTGTCAAATGTTCTCGCGAAACAGCAATGTTCATACGTAAATACCCTTCACCTCCGATACCATAATTAATTCCGGGGTCTAGCTGGACACCCGCATTTTCGATAAGCCAATCGCTCATCAGGTTTTCCGGATTGGAAATATCTTTATTTCTTGTTTGGCTTTCATTCTGAATAATTTTCTGCATAAGCTCACTACATTCTAACCATGCAAAATATGTACTTTCTGGTTTTGAAAACGTAACCCCGGGTAATTCACCTAGTTCGTTTACAAAACTTTCCAAATAAACAAAATTCTCTTCCACATATTTGTTCATTTTATTCATCCAATCTTCACCCTTGCGATATGCGGTTTCCGTAGCGACTATGCCAAATGTATTAACTTCATCATGGTGTCCGCCATTTTGCATCACAGCATTTATTAAATCTACATTTTTAGAATAGAAGTATGAAACTTTTAGCATAGGCTGGTTGAATACTTTCGCTGAGGATGTAAAAGTAATACTGGAGTTCGCATATTTTTCTCCAATGGAAGCATATGGTGTGTATTTTTTCCCAGCGCGTACAACGTCGGCCCAAATTTCATCGGAAAAGACTGTAATCCCGTTTCTTATACAAACGTCACCTAATTTTCTTAGTTCGTTAACAGTCCAGCATTCACCAGTGGGGTTATTGGGATTACAGAGTATTAAGCACTTGGTATTACTATCAATCCTTTTCTCTAGGTCAACCAGATCCATTTCCCATCTTCCACTTATATTTTTCATAGGGCTCATTTCAATCCCCATTCTAACCCTTTCGATTTCGTGCATAAAGCCGCTATAAGTTGGGGTCATAACTAGAACTTTTCCACCGGTCGGGTTTAGTGCTCTGAGAGCTGGGCCAATTGCATCTGTTACTCCAGGTGAGTTTCTAATCCATTCTTTTTTAAGAATTAACTTATGTTGGTTTCTTTGCCAATCTATGATTGACTGATAAAATTCATCACTTGGTGTTTCATAGCCAAATCCTTCATATTGAAGACGTTCCATTAATGCTTGTGTAACTGCTGGCATTTGTTTGAAATCCATATCGGCAATTGTCATAGGAACTTTTATTTTGTCTTTACCATATTTTTCAATAGCCCCGTCCCATTTCATGCTGTTAACGCCAATACGGTTAAAAACTTTGTCGAAACCATAATCGTTTCTATCGTTATCTTGAGTTTCTGCAGAGGCAATAGTTTCTACTGAACCGACCGCTGTGATCAACGAAGTAGCAGCCGCATTTTTTAAAAATACTCTTCGGGTACGGTTATTAATTTTCTTCATTGTATATCCTTTCGTTTTAAATCTTTACGTTGACGTTTCCAGTTACATATTTGCGGTGTTACAAATTCAAGTTACGAAAATTTGACTAATAACGGCAGTATCGGTGTAGTTACATAGAGTGTCTGCTATGATCCAAAGGGAACGGTCAGTGTTTTTTAGCCCCTCTGATCATTGGTGTTACTATTGCCTGTCCACCCAATTCTAGACGGTCCATCACATCAAACCCACATTTTTGATAAAGGGTAATATTCTCTGGATTTGAAGATTCTAAATATACAGGAAGGCCTCGCCTATCAATTTCATGTAACATATGGCTCATTAATTCCATTCCATAACCGTGACGTTGAAAATTTGGATCAACTCCAATCATCGGTAAATACCAGCAAGCCTCTTTTGGATGATAAGAACTGAGTGTATCAAGTAATCCTAATATTTCGTCAACGCGTTCACCCGGGCAGGTGTTTACGATAATGTCAATTAATGTATCTTCATCTTGTTCTTTATTGGGGCCTAACCAAGCGGCAACTCCGGCGAAATTGTCCTTTGTCCAAGCTGTCTGATTAATTACCGCATTTCCACAATATGAATCTGCAAATGTCTTAAAATGATTAAGAAATTGCGAGGATTCTGGCCACATGTACCGTATCGTCGGGTCGGCAACGAAGGCTGTAAGCAAACAATTGAGAAATTTATCATTCTCAATTGATGAAACTAATCTAAGGGTTTTCATTTTATATCCCCGCTTCATTGCTTATGATGGTCTTTTTAGTGTCATCCTTTTGATCCCGGGTAACATCTCTAAAAATCAACATTTCTGGAATACGAGTAGACGCACCATTATAAAACCCGGCTTCCGGATATTCTCCCGATTTAGGGTTGCGAAATGTACCGAAAATAATATCCATCAATGGAAGGTCAGCATAATTATATGCATGTAACCCACGTTGATGATGAATAGAATGGCTCTCAGGCCTTTGGATAAAATAACCTATCCATTGTGGCGTATTAATATTCACATGCTGAAACATTGCGGCAAAGCCACCGAAAGCAATTCCAATTAAGCCAGCTTCGAGGGAAAGACCGAGGAGCGGGAAAAACACGAAACTCAATATCAACGTAAAACTAAAAACGTCGAGAGGGTGTTGATAATATGCAGAAAAACTATCAATTCCCTCTGCACTATGGTGCATTTGATGAAATTTAAAAAATAACCCATCAAAAGTGTGAACAGTACGATGATACCAATAATGGAAGAAGTTATAGGTAATTATTCCGAGTAACGCGCCAAGTGGAACTGGCAAATCGCTATTATCAAAAAGTGCAATGCCCGAAAATATTCCCTCTAAAGCGGTGCCAATAAATATGGAAATTATCAAAACAGATATTGTTACCATTATTCCACGAAGTTTCCAATATTTTGGCGTTCTATATTTTCTCGCGCCCTGAATGGTATCGATAATCATAAAAATTGGAATTATTGCTATTCCAAACCAAGTTAAAAATTCTATCATTTCTTTATTCCTTTTCTATAGTCCGGCATTAGTTAAAAGCCGGGAAGTATGTTAATTAAAATGTGTTGTTAAAAGCGGTTACAGGTAACTTAACCACCAGTTCTTTCTAGTTGCTTTGACCTTTGCCATCCATTTACAAAATGGATAAAGCATGGCCACAACTACCCCCCAAATAAGGTAGACACCTACTAATCCTGTTCCGTATCCTTCGGGGTAAAAAATAAATATGTGCATTAATTGATTGGCTTCAAAACCTTGCACCATTCCAAATAAAACACTTAACAAATGGATCAAATAGAAATGCGCTACATAGAAGGCAAATGGTACCCGGCCAAACATCACTAATGTTTCCTTAAGCCAACCATTTATTTTATTTGCATGGGCACAGATTATGGCCATAGGACCAATTGTGGCGAGAAAATATAAAAGGCTTAGCGGATATTTGCTGACGTTCATGAAATCAAAAAACGTTGAAAGCGGCCCAGAAGAATGAATTTCCCATGGGTTTGGATCACCGTAAATACCGAAATACCTCAGCAGTACAAAAATGGATATTAATGTCACGCCAATTGTTATTAAAAGAGCATCTCTGGCCACTGCCGGCTTGCTAAATATAAATGAAGTTCCATAACCAAGCAGCATAATCCCGGCACAGGGTAAAAGTGGGTAAACGACTTCCACAAAAAAGGGGCCAATAACCACGGTTCCTTGCGAATGTAAAAATGCCCAAAATATGTCATTCCCCTCTAGTGAGGAGGCAACAGGCCAAATTGGATCAAGCATGTTGTGACCCGCTACAATTGCGGCTCCTAAATAAAGACAAAACCTTGGCCCTAAAAATTGGACGCATGCAAGGATCATCATACTAACGCCAATTGCCCAAATGACTTGTAATATGATCAAGGATGAACCGCCCATGGCGGCCTCACCGAAAGGTGCAAATGTCCACGCCGTTGAAATTATCGCTACTTCCACAAAAACAAGCCATAAACCACGCTTAAAAACAAATGCGCCGATATCCTTTGCAGATTTTCGTTCAGCCATTAACCCCACGGATGTCCCCGCAAGAAATATAAATACTGGCGCGCAGAAATGAGTGATCCAGCGTGTAATATAAAGACCTACACTGACATCTGGATCAGCCATTGGATACTCCACGCCCCCCACCAAGAAGAAATCCCGCACATGGTCAAGTGCCATTATGATGATCACTAAACCACGAAGCATATCAATATTAGATAACCTATGGGATGAAGCGGCCGGTAAAGGGACGGTGTCCACGTATAAAGACCTGCTGTTATTGTCTATTAAAAGCCTGTTCATAATTACTGCTCTTTATCTATTATGTTTTTGTTCAATCATCTAAAAAATGAACGCCAAAAATACATAGAGCTACAATTTCAAACTAGTAAGCTTGAGGTTGGTTTTTAAAAATAAAGTTAAGTTACTGTAAATAATAATAAACATAGACTTTGTGAGTTTGCCGAATAGCAGTATATTTACATCGAATTTAAAAATACTATACTGTTGGTACAGTAAAAGGATCGACAATGGGCAAAGGTGACCAAACAAAAGAACGTATTCTTGCAATTGCGGAAAGGGCCGTTTTAGAAAACGGTTTTGCGGGCACTTCAATTGAAGGATTAATCGCAGAAGCCGGTATTACTAAAGGTGGTTTTTTTATCACTTCAAGGATAAGGCGCAACTTATCGAAAATATGATTAAGCGACACATCGCCAAT
>JABIPV010000128.1 GCA_018699075.1 Kordiimonadaceae bacterium
AAGTAAAGGTTCCGCAATTCTTTGTCAGGCAGGCGTAGGCGGTGCATTGGTGCCTCTATTGCAAGGAATTACAGCAGATAATATCGGCATTCAAATGAGTTTCATTGTGCCAATGATTTGTTATCTATATATTGGATGGTACGCCTTAAATGGTGCGCAAGCCAATCAAGAAAATTTTTAATTGAGTTAATAAGATATGCTAAAAAATATTATTTTAATCAGCATGATGGCTTTTCTCATCAGCTGTGCTGAAAAAGAACAAAAGCCTAATATCATATTTATCCTGGCGGATGATATGGGAATTAATGTCCCCGGCAGTTATGGTGGCAGCACAATTTCTACACCGAATATTGACGCACTGGCAGCAGGTGGAATGATGCTCACCAACAGTTATGCCGGTAATTCAGTATGCGCACCGTCAAGGGCATCAGCAATGACGGGATTACATACGGGGCATACATCTGTTCGTGGTAATACGGGCGGTATTTCCATAACTGACGAAGATTATACAGTCGCTGAACTACTACAGGAAGAAGGCTATGCCACGGGGCTGTTCGGTAAATGGGGGCTTGGGGATATTGGAACTGACGGCATAGCAGAAAAACAGGGCTTTGATGAAATGTTTGGCTATTATCATCAAATTCATGCTCATTTTTATTACACAGATTATTTGTGGCGCAATAGCGAAAAAATTGAAACATTGAATAAACATGATGATGCTAATTCTTATACGCATTATAAAATTATGGACGAAATGAAAGATTTTATCCGTAGAAATAAAGATAAGCCCTTTTTTGCTTATGGCAGCTGGACCATTCCCCACACCGATGATTTAGGGGAACCGCAAATTCCTCATTCTGACCCAGCATATCAATTATACGAAGATAAACCATGGACAGAAGATGAAAAAAAATATGCCGCAATGAATACATTGGTGGACAGTGGTTTGGGTGAAATCAAGGAACTGGTGGAAGAACTGGGCATTGAAAATAATACCATCATTATTTTTGCATCTGACAATGGCGGTGGCGGTGAATTTGATGATCGGTTTGATGTGTCCGGAAAATATAAAGGATTTAAACATCAATTTTATGAAGGCGGTATCAAAGCAGCTGGCATATATTATTGGGACGGTAAAATCGCGGCGGGATCAGTTTCTGATCATCCTAATTATTTCGCTGACCTTATGCCCACTTTTGCAGATTTAGCCGGTGCTAATCAGCGTTTGCCGGAAGGGCTTGACGGTATATCAATGGCGCCGACCTTATTGAATTCAGGCGAACAGAAAAAGCACGAATATTTATATTGGGAACTTCCTGCATTTGATTGGGATAATAATCGTTATAATCCTGAAGAACTCCAACAAGCGATCAGGGTAGATGATTGGAAAATGCTTCGTCACCATATGTCTGAACCATGGGAACTCTATGATTTAGATTCTGATCAAGAAGAGCAAAATGACCTCGCACTCGAGAGACCAGAGATCATAGATATGCTTCTTCAAAAGATAAATGAAAACAGAACGGAAATGCCTGAGCAAATTGAACCTGAAATGCCAGATGGTAAATGGTTCAGGTAAGTGGTTTAGATAAGTTCCATCATTTTAAAACTGCTATGGCCGCCTTTTGATATAATCAAATGATCGTGGAGGAGTACACCTAGCTGCTTTCCGGCTTCTTGAATTTTATTTGTCATCTCAATATCTTCACGGCTGGGGGTAGGGTTGCCGCTGGGATGGTTATGGACAAGTATAATCGCAGTAGAGCCTAATTCTAAGGTCCGCTTAATGATCTCTCGCGGATAAACAGGTGTATGGTCTATGGTGCCTTCTTGCATCTTCTCATCACCTATAAGGCGGTTTTGACGATCAAGAAATAGAACTCTGAATTGTTCATTTTTTTTATAAGCCATCTGTGATGTGCAATAATTATTCAGGGCTTGCCAATTGCTTAATACTGGCTTTTCCATGATGATTCCTTGGGCAAGTTTTTGTGCGCTCGCTTCAACCAGTTTTAAGTTGGTCACTACATTTTCACCGATGCCAGATATTTCCATAAGACGTTCTGGCGCCGCGCTTATGGCCTCTGCGTAAGACCCAAATTCAGCAATTAATGTTTTTGCCAGTGGTTTTACATCGCGTCTGGGGATGGCGCTCATTAAGACAAGTTCTAAAAGTTCATAATCGGCTAGGGCGTCTACGCCGCCTTTGCGGAAACGGGCTTTAAGCCTGTCTCTATGTCCTTTTTGATGATTGCCTGGTTTATTTTGCATAAGGTGGTTTCGTGTGTCCTTCTGGTGATTGTGTGAAAATTTCTACACCATCACTGGTGACACCCATACTATGTTCAAATTGTGCTGAGAGCGATTTATCACGCGTTACCGCCGTCCAATCATCGGAAAGAACTTTTACTTCTTTTGTGCCAAGGTTAATCATTGGTTCGATGGTGAAGAACATGCCTTCTTTAAGAACCGCTCCTTCGCCGGGAGTGCCGTAATGTAGCACATTAGGGGAGTCGTGAAAAATACGCCCCAAACCGTGACCACAAAATACTTCAACTACACCACATCTTTGGCTTCGTGCATATTGCGAAATAGCATGACCAATATCGCCGATTGTATTGCCGGGTTTTACTTGAGCGATGCCTCGCATTAGACATTCATAAGTTATATCCACAAGGCGCGCCGCTTTTACATTAGGTTTACCTACATGGAACATGCGGCTTGTATCACCAAACCAACCTTTTAAAATAACGGTAACATCAATATTGATAATATCGCCTTCTCTTAGTTTTTTTGGCCCGGGAATACCATGGCAAACAACATGATTAATCGATGTGCAAATTGATTTTGGAAAGCCGTTATAATTAAGAGGTGCGCTAATAGCACCGTGCTTATCAACAAATTCTGCACATAATATATCAAGTTCATCGGTTGTCACGCCCGGTACAACATAAGACGTAATCATGTCCAAGGTTTGCGCGGCTAGTTGACCCGCATTTCGCATACCTTCGAAATCAATTTTATCGTGTATTTTTATAGCGTTTGTTGCCTGAACCGGTGCTTCTGATGCTTTTATATAATTCATTAATTTTCCATAATGGG
>JABIPV010000325.1 GCA_018699075.1 Kordiimonadaceae bacterium
ATAATGGGTGAAGTATCATTGGCTGAAACCATTGTCGATACGATTGTACCAGGACTTGACCTTGTCCCCTCGACAATAGATTTAACCGGTGCTGAACTAGAGCTTGTTAACTTAGAACAAAGAACATTTAGATTACGTCGAGTATTTCGCGACCCTGTGCTAGATAATTACGATTATGTTCTTATTGATTGTCCGCCGTCACTTAATTTACTTACTTTAAATACTTTGGCAGCGTCCCATTCGGTTATTGTGCCGCTGCAGTGTGAGTTTTTCGCACTAGAGGGATTAAGTATGCTTTTGCAAACCATCGAAACCGTGAAGGCGAACTTTAACCCCAGCTTAGAAATCGGCGGTATAATCCTGACGATGTTTGATAAAAGGAATAACCTTTCCGAACAGGTGGCAAGTGATGTGAGAAATTATCTTGGTGATAAGGTTTATAATACGGTTATTCCCAGAAATGTAAGAGTTTCAGAGGCCCCATCCCATGGAAAACCAGTGCTGTTATATGATTTGAATTGCACAGGAAGTCAGGCTTATTTGAAGCTTGCAGTGGAGCTACTTAAACGACAAAAGAAAAAACAAAAAGCGGCATAAAATACTTTAATATCAAGGACTTATATAATAATGGCTAAGAAAAAAGCAGCAGCAAAAAAGGGACTCGGCAGAGGTCTATCCGCATTAATGGAAAACCGTGAAGCTGCGTATGATGATATAAACACGGAACCGGCTACAAATGGGGCAGTAAATTCTAGCAAAGGAATACCCATTGAGTTTTTGGTAACAAATACTTATCAGCCACGGATCATTTTTGATGATGTAAAAGCGCGAGAATTAGCCTCATCTGTTCGTGAAAAAGGAATATTACAACCGATTTTGGTGCGGCCAAAAGGGCCTGATCAATATGAAATTATTGCGGGCGAACGTCGTTGGCGCGCTGCGCAGGCGGCGGGACTTCATGAAGTGCCTGCCGTTATTAAAGAAATGACAGACGAAGAAGCGCTTGAAGTAGCGATTATTGAAAATATTCAACGTCATGATTTAAACCCGATTGAAGAGGCGTTTGGTTATAAACGCTTGATGGATGAATTTTCCCATACCCAAAATGCGCTCGGTAAGTCTGTTGGTAAAAGCAGAAGCCATATTGCTAATATTTTAAGACTTCTTACTTTACCGGATGATGTGCAAGATTTAATGAAAAAGGGGTCCTTAAGCATGGGCCATGCGCGGGCCCTGATCACTGCGGAAAACCCAAGCGCGCTTGCTAAACTTGTGATTAAAGGCGGGCTTAGTGTACGCGAAACTGAGAAAATGGCAAAAGGCTTAAAAGCGGGCTCAGGGAATACAATATCCAAATCATCAGGTGCGTCACTTTCTAAAGATGCTGATACTTTGGCGCTTGAAAATGAACTTTCCACAGTCATCGGCCTAAAGGTCGTTTTGGAGTCGAAAAGTGTGGAAGAGGGGTTCGTGAAAATTCATTATAAATCCCTCGAACAGTTAGACGATATTTGCCAAAAACTTAATAATGGTTCCTAATTAAGCCACTGTTTTGGCACAATTTAGTTAAAAGAGACTAATTTGGTCTTATTTATATTGACAAAAGCTAAAAATCACCCCATTTAAGAGGTAATATTAACCGATTAAACAAAGGAAGTGTGATGATAAAGCTATCGAACCTCGCGGATTATGCCGTTGTGTTGATGAGTAATATTGCCGCCCGTCCGAGTGATGTACATACGGCCTTAGAATTAAATGCTGATACGAAAGTACCTCTTCCTACAGTAAGTAAAATACTTGGTAAAATGGTACGGGCCGGTTTGCTCAAATCAAATCGCGGCATTGGCGGCGGATTTTCCATGAATTTAGAAATAGAAAATATTTCAATCGCAGATATCATTGAAGCGGTAGACGGTCCCGTACAGCTTACCAATTGTTTGACGGAACACGACACATGTTGTGATTATGAGCCAGTGTGTTTAACGCGCCATAAATGGGATAAAATTAATGATGCCGTTTATGAGGCCTTAAATAGTGTGTCGTTATCTAAAATGGTAAGCCAGCCTTACGATTTTATCCCAATCAAAGAAGATGTGGCTGAAAAAGAAATAAATTAAGAAGTGATTGGCGGTATGTACCGCATCAATCCAGGAGTGCCAAAATGGCAAGTACATTAGAAACAAGACAAACCGTTGAAGAAGTCGCCGGCGATTATAAATATGGGTTTGTCACGGATATTGAAACGGTTAAGGCACCAAAAGGCTTAAACGAAGACGTGATCCGTTTTATATCCGCCAAAAAAGATGAG
>JABIPV010000056.1 GCA_018699075.1 Kordiimonadaceae bacterium
GTTTTTCCGTGATAATATCTAAATTGGTCATCACTTTTGTTGAAACAGGCGTTACCTCTACACCCATATATTCAGCAATATTATCCGTGGACATATCGTAAGGGCGTTTAGGCGAATTATCCTTTTCACGCGTATAAAAATTATCAGGGTAGAATGTTCGCCCAAGCAACCAACGAACAAGACCTTGTTTTGGTTGCGCCATAGTTACCACATATGATCCCGCAGCATAATTATGATTTTCATGGGTAAATGCCGATGGTGCTTTTGCAACTTCAACCCCCTGCCCGAGTAAGATATTGATCATTTTTTCCATGGTTAAAGCATCATGTTGATTAGCGGGAATGATATAGGCTTTTGTTTCCGCTGCGGCCCCACGTTCTGATTGACGCGATGCTTTAAGATAAGAATTTCGCAAGATTAATTTTCTATTTTTTGCAGAAATGTCAAGCAACGACAAAGCGGCAATTTTTTGCTGTTCTACAATATCACGAACATGCCACCAACCACCGGGCCAAGGATTTGGAAAGTTAATTTGTGCGCCGTATTCAGGAAAATCGTAACGTGCGCCTGTAAGTTGATCAGGATGAATATATATAGGGGTGCCAAGGCGGGTAGACGCTGATTCCGTAAGCATTCCGGCAATATTATGAAACGGTGTAATCCAATGGAAACCAAAATGCCCCCATCCCGTATAATAGGCGCCATTTATAACTCCTGATTTCCCAGCAATTTCTTCATCTTGGGCAATTTGAGCGCCGTACCATGACATTTCGCGCCATACCAACGGATCACCCGCAGGTCGAATTGGTTCTGCATATGGCGGCACATAAAGACGGGCACTATATGATCCCATTTGATGATGGTCTATGTATGATTGCGGGTTCCACTCCGTAAATAAAATCTCTGCGCCAAATCGTGATGACGCCATGTTGGTGGCAAAAGCATCCCGGTTAGTATCATGTCCTATATATTTATGATAAAGCCACGGAAGTGGCGATGTTTCAAATTCCGTGCCGACATTACTATTATACCAATCAGCCACCATTATTTGACCATCGGGGTTAAAGGCCGGGATAAAAATAGAAAGCGTTTCATTTAAAATACGCATCATAACTTCATCATTACGCGTTAGCATATCATAGACGGTTTCAGCCGCCGTTTGCGGTGCTGCTACCTCATTAGAATGAATACCAAATGACTGAACTACAATGGCTTTTCCATTTTCAACGGCCTGATCAATTTCAGACATTGAAATGCCGCGCGGATCGACTAATTTATCATTATAGGCTTTTATTTGATCGAGATTAGCAAGGTTTTCAGGTGTAGAAATATAAAGCGCCAAAAAAGGATTTCCCATTTCCGTATCGCCCATATCCACAACTGTCATTCGCTCACTTTGACTTGCGACCAATTGATAATATTCAACAAGCTTATGCCAGTTGGCGAGCTTTCGGTCTTCGCCCATTTGAAAACCGAAAAATTCTTCGGGGGAAGTGATTTTCGTTTCCTGAGCCATCACATTGATAGCAAAACCAGCAATCATTATAAATGAAAGCATCATCATTTTAAAAAACTTCATCATCATCTCCCCTTTTAGGAATTAGCTTGTTATGTCATTAAGTGCTGCCGATAGTTTTTGTACATCTGATCTTGAATTATATAGTGCCGGGCTAACGCGAATGGCACCACCGCCAGATAAACCACCAATAGCAACGGTGAATATTTTATATTTCTCTGTAAGCAATTTCACAAGATTACTATTATCTTCGTAGGTTGTTTTTCCTTTTAACCTAAAAGATGTAATTGCCGCGTGCATACGTTCATCATCAGGCGTTAATATTTCAACATTTTTATTATCACGAACTTCACTAACCCATTGATTACGCAGGCTACGGAAGCGAGCACCAATATTTTTAATGCCAATATTTTCTTGGAAATCAAGCGCCGTTGGAATGGTCAGCACAGAGGCAAAATTCATCGTCCCTGTATGAACCCTTGTCCGTACACTTGTGTTATCAGCCGCAGCTTCACCGCGTAATGGATCAATATCAAGCACACGGTTTTTACGAATATACATCATGCCCACACCAAGTGGTGCTGCGATCCATTTGTGCAGATTAAATCCACAAAAATCTACGCCTAGATCCTGGAAATCAAAATCAAACTGTCCCCACGAATGGGCCGCATCCAAAATTACATCTACACCGTGTGCTTTTGCCATTGCGGTAACTTCTTTTACAGGAGTGATAAGACCGGTTCTGTTGCTAAGATGCGTAACAAGCATCATTTTAGCATTTGGATTTTCTTTAAGCCCTTTTTCATACGCATCAATCGTATCTTGATATGAAGCAGGTTCAGGCATATCAAATTTAATAACATCTACACCGCGGTATTGTTTCAGGTAACGCATTTCAGACTGCATACTTCCGTAATCTGTATCCGCATAAATAACGCTATCACCCGGCTTTAATTTATTATAACCGTTGATTAAGCTTTGCAGAGATTCAGTCGCATTACGTGTCAAAACGATTTCATCATTACCTACACCCAATTTTTTAGCTAAACGGTCGATTATAGCATCATAATCACGATTATAATTACGGCGCGCGTAATAGGTGTTATTTGAGTTTACAAAATGGGTATTACGAATATATTCCTGAGTAGTAGGAATGGACATTATGCTCCAATATCCAGCTTCAAGGTTAGTAACTTCATCTGTGACATCATATTGATTTTGAACGATTTTCCAGAAATTTTCGTCCGTTGATGAACGCATTTCAGCGGCGCGAGAAATTAGTGGTATCCCTGTCATAGTTACCGCTGTCATTGCAGCAGATGTTTGTAAAAATTGACGTCTATCCATAATATTTATCCTAATATATCTTTAAGTGCAGCTGCGAATGTATCCATATCTTCAAGTGAACAATATAGATGTGGGCTAACGCGAATTGCGCCACCTCTTCTCATGCCGCCATAAGGGCTGGCATTGATTTTATATTTGCTTAGTAAGGTACGGTGAAGTTTACCATAATCTTCATTGGCAGTAATTGCCCTAAACCTAAAAGAGGTAATCCCTGCATACATGCGTTTATCTTGTGGTGTTAAAATTTCAACACGCGGGTCATCAATCATTTGATCTACCCAGCGATCACGGAGCGCCTGCATTCTGTTACCAATATTTTTAAGGCCGATACTTTCTTGAAACTTAATCGCGTCTGGGACCGTAATTACTGCTGGCATGTTAACGGTACCTGTTTGAATACGGTTTTTAATATCGGTGTTGCTTTTTTCTGCTTTGCCACTTTTGGGATCAATGTCAGTAATCCGTTCTTTTTTGATGTACATAAGACCAAGACCCTGCGGAGCACCAATCCATTTATGAAGGTTGAAACCAGCAAAGTCCGCGTCGAAATCGCCAAAGTCAAAATCAAATTGGCCCCATGAATGGGCCACATCTAAAATTACATCAACGCCTTTTGATCTTGCCATAGCAATGATTTCTTTTACGGGTACAATCACGCCTGTGCGGGAGCTCATATGGGTGAGAAGAATAAGCTTCACATTTGGATGATCATTAATTACTTTTTCATAAAAATCGATAAATTCTTGATAAGATGCAGGATCAGGCACATACGCTGAAATAACTTCAGCACCACGGCGTTCTTCAAGATAACGCACTTCAGCCTGCATACTTCCGTAATCTGTATCCGACATTACAACACCGTCACCCGGCTTAAGTTTATTATAGCCTGCAAAAAGATGTTGCATCGATTCTGAAATATTACGCGTTAATACCAGCTCATCTGCGCCAACATTTAAGCGACTGGCCAGAAGGGCTACCACGGCATCTGCTTCCTGCCAGAAATTACCAAACCGGTCCGGGTCAACGGCTTTACCGCTGCCCACATAAAGGGAGTAATCACGGTTTACCATACGCGTATTTCTAAATAAAGCTTCCATCACAGGGATAGACATAAGACCCCAATGTCCCGCATTTAAATTAATATATCCCTTTGCGACATCATACTGATCAGCGACGGTTTTCCAATAAGCTTCACTTTGATAATCCGTTGTATCATGGGCCTGAGCCATCGTCGTTTTCGCCGCCACAGCCACAGAAGCAAGTGCTGCAGTTGATTGTAAAAATTTACGTCTATCCATATCCTCAAGTCCTTTATTTATTATTGTTTACTAGCGATTTCTTTAATCGCGGCGGCTAGCTTATCCATTTCATCCAAAGAATTATGAAGCCCCGGAGCTATACGCACACCGCTTAAATTACCAATTGTTGTCGTGTTTATTCTGTAATCACGGTACAGTGTTTTGCCAAGTTCACGAGCATTTTCGATTGCATTAATTCTAAATGTGGTCAGTCCTGCATGCATACGGTCATCTTCCGGATTTAAAATATCCACCCTGTCATCATCGAGGAATTCTTTGACCCATTGATCGCGCAGCGCCTTAAAACGACGATCGATATGTTTAATACCGATATCATCAAGAAAATAAAGCGCATCTTTGATCGACAGAACTATCGCCATATTCATGGTACCCGTTAAGGCACGAAACCTAATTTCTTCATTATCATCTGGCCCAAAGCTCAATTTTTTATCAATATCCTTTATACGGTCCTTTTTGATATACATCAGTCCGACACCAAGTGCTGCACCAATCCATTTATGAAGGTTGAAACCGACAAAATCCAAATCCATATCGGCGAAATCATAATCATATTGTCCAAATGAATGGGCCATATCAACGATCACATCAACACCGCAACCACGGGCCATTCTCTGAATTTCTTTAATGGGAACAATCACACCGGTTTGATTTGACATATGGGTCACAAGGATCAATTTGGTTTTCGGATTTTCTTTGATCCCTTGTTCAAAAACCGCAATTTGATTTTCATAGGTGGCCGGATGGGGAACTTTTAACTGAACAACATTGGTTCCACGAAGGGCTTTCAAATTACGCATTTCAACCATCATGGTACCATAAGCTTTATCCGTATATAAAACCGTATCACCTGCTTTTAGCTTATTATATCCACTAATAAGGAGCTGCATGGATTCTGTAGCATTTCTGGTAATAACAATTTCATCAGTTCCGACGCCAAGTCTTTTGGCCAACATTGCTAATATTTCGCCATACTCTTTGCCATAATTACGGGCATCAGGGTCGGTAACAACTCCGTGTCCAATATATTGAGAATTATGAGAATTTACAAATTTAGTATGCTCAATAAATGCATCCAATACTGGCTTTGACATCATCCCCCAATGACCTGCATTTAAATTGATAAAATGATCCGGCACTTCATACTGGTCAATGATGGTTTGCCAATATTCCTCGCTATCGTGATCCAATATTCTTTGTGCTTTTGCAGATATTGTTTGCCCTGCTAGTGAAACAGACGCTAGTGCAGCTGTGGATGTTAGAAACTTACGACGATCCATTCTAAATCCCTCTTACATTTTGCTAATAATATCTTTAATCGCATTTGCCAACTTATCCATATCGGCTTTTGAACTATAAAGGCCAGGCGCAACGCGAATACCGTTGAGTTCAGGAATTGGTGCCGTGTTTATATTGTAATCTCTAAGCAATGTTTTACCCAGCTCTCTGGCGTCTGGGTGTGCTTTTATACGGAATGATGTAAGACCTGCGTGCATACGCTCATCTTCAGGGCTTAAAATATCAACGCGGTCATCATCGAGAAATTCTTTAACCCATTGATGGCGTAACGCTCTAAAGCGGCGATCAATATGATCGATACCAATATTATCTAGGAATAATAAAGCATCCTTAACCGCCATTACGGCCGCAAGGTTCATGGTTCCTGTTTGGGTACGCGTATTGATATTTGTATTCCCAGGCTCCCCTTTACTACTTTTTGTATCAATGTCTTTAATACGGTCTTTTTTAATATACATCAAACCGACACCCAGCGGAGCACCGATCCATTTATGAAGGTTAAAGCCTACAAAATCGACACCTTGGTCGGCAAAGTCAAAATCATATTGTCCCCATGAATGGGCGGCATCAACAATCACATCGACACCGTAACCACGGGCCATTGCTGTAATTTCTTTAATAGGAATAATAACGCCCGTACGGTTGGCCATATGGGTAAGAAGTAGAAGTTTAGTCTTTGGATTATCTTTAATTCCTTGTTCAAAAACCTCAATCTGATTTTCAAAAGTCGCAGGATCCGGAACTTTAAGTTCAACAACATTACAGCCACGATGAACTTTCAAATGGCGCATTTCTGCTTCCATGCTGTAATAGGCCGCATCGCCAAATAACACGGTGTCGCCTTCTTCTAAATTATTATAGCCACTAATTAATAGCTGTAACGATTCAGTAGCACCACGGGTCAAAACCAGTTCTTCAGGGCTTACGCCTAGCTTACGAGCGAGCATGCTGATCACTTCTCTGCGGTCAACACCGTAATTTTCTGCATCCGGATATACTTGAATTCCGTGACTTACATAATAAGAACTATAGGCGTTTATATAACGTGTATGTTCCACGAATGCTTCTAGTACGGGTTCCGACATAATCCCCCAGTGGCCCGCATTTAAGTTCGTGAACTCATCCGTCACTTTATACTGGGCACGAATGGTTTCCCAAAATGCATCGCTATCTCTATCTAATGACTCGCTGGCGATCTGTGCAGAAGCTGAACTCGTGGCAATTGCGACCGATGCAAGGGCGGCGGTTGATTGTAAGAAAGTACGTCTATCCATTATATTTCGCTCTCAATTATATTTTGTTTATTATTTATTTGAACAATCAGCGCTTTTTAAAACGCTTCTAAATTCTTTATTATTTTTGTAGGTTATACTGTATCATTATAGATCAAAGTTGCAACATCACTAATGAAAATTAAGCGATTATCTTTTTCAGTGCCGCACTAAATTTATCAATATCGTCCATGGTATTATATAGCCCCGGCACAACACGAAGCATCCAACCAGAATCAGCGCTTTGAGGGTTGGTATTAAGGCCATACTTACTGAGCAGTGTTGTGCAAAGCTGGGAATTTTCAGCGCGGCCTGTCATGCCTTTTAATCTAAA
>JABIPV010000135.1 GCA_018699075.1 Kordiimonadaceae bacterium
TAATGTCGCGTCATCCCAGGTTAGATCAGCTGCGATAATTCCTTTGGAATATTTATACCCCTCCTTTTGACCGGCTTTCATATTATGAATACCAAAAAGGTTAGGGCCGATTTTTGATTTGTCGCCTTTAGCAAAATTATGACATATTTTACATTTCTTTTTAAATGTAGCTGCCCCTTTTTCAATATCGCCTTCAGCAAGAGAAGTCATCGGAAATAGTACGCTGCTCATTACCATTATACTAAGAATTTTAAATACACTCTTCATCTTATGTCCTTTAGTTTCCTGTAAGTATTATCTATATTTCTGCGCATGATTAGCAAAAAAAACAACATTCTACAATTCAATTTTTTTATATTTGCTAACCTACACATAAATAAGCATAATTCACTACTAAACATTAATGACAATTTTATGCGGCGGAATTGTGTCAAAGAGAATCTTCTGTAAATTAGCTGCTAAGAATAAAAGGAATAGTGTATATTAACTAGAGTTTAACTTTTTTTCTTCAATATGTGTTTAAATTGATTGGAATCACCTATGCTTAATAATAATTTGAAAAAATAAGCATTATTTAAAGGCACCGTAATTTATGGCAGAAAATTTAAATAGCTCTGATGTGGCAAGATTATTATCAGAACCTACAGCAGAGAACCGTGCTGTTGCCGCTGCGAAAGTTAGCGAACAATTTGCTTCTGGCAAATTAAGCGATGAAGAAAGAAAAATCGCTGAAGAAATATTCAAAATTATGGTTAAAGATGCTGAGGTAAGAGTTCGCGAAGCTCTATCTGAAAGCTTGAAACATTCTAATAATATTTCCCATGAAGTTGCCGTCGCACTTGCGAATGATGTTAACGAAGTTTCCATGCCGATGCTTGAATTCTCGGAAGTCCTCAACGATGAAGATCTTGTAGAAATTATTAAAAGCCAAGGTAGCGAAGCCCAACAAGCTGTAGCCAGTAGGGCAAGTGTATCTGCCGGACTAGCAGAGACAATCGTTGAAAATAGTGCTGATGCCAAAGTGGTTGCCACTTTGATGAAAAACGAAGGTGCCGAACTTGAAGAAGGTACGATGGAAAAAGTGTTGGATAAATATGGCGATGATGAAGCTGTAAATGTACCTCTTGCTCAAAGAGCAAAACTCCCTATTAAAGTTGCAGAACGCCTTGTTAATCTGGTTTCAGAACAAGTAAGAGAACATTTGGTTACCCATCATGAAATGTCGGATAACACCGTCATGGATCTTTTCTTTAATGCGCGTGAAAGGGCAACGGCAAACCTCATCCATGATGATGATAGCGATTTAGGTTTTGGCGATTTGGTTGATCAAATGCATGAAAATGGCCGTCTAACAGAAACATTGATCTTTAGGGCTCTTTGCCTAGGCGATGTAATATTTTTCCAATCGGCACTTGCAAAACTTGCGGATATTCCAATTGGTAATGCTTATCAGCTTATTCACGACCGTGGTGATCTCGGTCTTAAAGCAATTTATGAAAAATGCGCGTTTTCACCGGATCTATTGCCTGTGATTTCTGTTGCACTTGATGTGGCTAAGGAAATGGCGTCTTCTGCCTCGGAAGACCCTGCAAGATATAAAAGTCGCATGATTGAGCGTATTTTAACCCGCTGTGAAAACACGGTTGATGGGGACAGCTTCGAATATTTCATTACCCAAATTGTGGGCTCAAAGTAAATTAATTTATCAAAATTTATTGGTTGAGCAAAGACGGTAGCCAAAAGGCAATGGCTGGGAATATCATGACGAATATCAATCCTATTAATTGAATAATTATATAGGGGACAACGCCCTTATATATATCTTGCATCATGACAGATTTTGGTGCGACCCCTTTCATATAAAATAAAGCAAATCCAAATGGGGGCGTTAAGAATGACGTTTGCAAGTTGATCGCCATTAAAATGGCAAACCATGGCAGTATTTGAGCTGTTTCTATATGTCCAGCAAAATCTAACCCATTCAAAATAGGTGCAAATATGGGTAAAATAATTAATGTGATTTCTATCCAGTCAAAGAAAAACCCTAACATGAAAGTGATAAGCATTAATATCAACAAAACTGTCCACGGACCGCCCGGGAAGCTATTCATAAGATTAATGATTAAATCATCACCGCCAAGTGAACGAAAAACATATGAAAAGGCAGTTGCCCCAACAAAAATACCAAAAACCATACCGGAAGTTTTTATGGTACCGTCGCACATTTCAGCAAATTTCTTTAAATCTAACTTCTTTTTTATCACCGCCAGTATTAAAGCACTAAAGGCACCTACACCGGCCGCTTCCGTTGGGGTAGCATAACCACCGAAAACGGAACCAAGTACCAAGAATATAAGTAATATGGCAGGTAAGAACCCCTTTAATATTATTAACAATAAAGGATCATCAGAATTCGGAAGTGACGCATCATTTTGAATATGATTTCTATTTTTTATCATGATGTAAATTAAATAAAAAGTCGCCAGCATCAAGCCGGGAATTAATGCGGTCATAAATAAATCTGTTACGGATATTGACAACAAGTCACCCATGATTACGAGCATGATACTAGGAGGTATTAAAATACCCAACGTGCCTGCTGCTGCAATAGTGCCGCTGGTAAACTGTTTATCATAATTAGCACTGAGCATGGCCGGGAACGCCATTAGAGTGATCATGACAACACTTGCCCCGATAATGCCGGTGGTGGCCGCCATAATGGTCCCTAGAAGCGTAACGGACATTGCAAGGCCGCCGGGGGCTCGCTTGGTCATAATTTGAAGACTATGAAGTAGTTCACGGGCAATGCCACTACGTTCAAGTATTAAACCCATAAAAATAAACATAGGGATTGATATAAGGATTAAATTTTCAACCACTGCGCCAAAAATACGAGAATTTATCAAGAAGAATTCTTTAAAATTAAAAACATCTAATCCCATACCAATCAGGCCAAAAAGCAAACCGACTCCCCCTAGAACAAACGCAACAGGAAAACCTGAAAAAAGACCCAAAGCCAAGACAGGAAACATTAACGCGGGAAGAAAATAAATTAGGCTATCCATCATCATTTTCTTTGCTGTTTAACAACACGGAAAATGCTGAAAGCCCTAGAAGCAGAAATCCAATAGGTAAAAATGATTTTATGATCCATCGGTAGGCAAGGCCATCCGCCGCCGCTGAAACTTCACCGCCTAAATAGGATTTAAGTGTAAATTCAATACCGAAAAAAATGACAACCCCGCAATAGGGAAGTAGTAAAAACAAACAGCCAATAACTTCAATCAGGCGTTTTGTTTTATCTGAAAATCTTTCACGGTATAAATCAACTCTTACATGGGCGTCTTTCATATAAGTAAACCCAAGACATAAAAGAAATAAAGCTCCGTGAAAGTGCCATTCAAGTTCTTGGATCGCAACGGAGCCTGTTGTAATAAATTGTCTGGTTACAACGTCAAATAATATCGTAAGCATTAGGGCAACAAGTAAAAAACGTCCTATATATGCTGTGTAATATAAAGTGTAATCAATTGTCCGCTTTAAGATAGCCTAGCTCTTTCCATGTTTTATAGGATTGTCTGAATTGCTGCAAAGATTGCCATGATCTTTTAAAATCTTCATCTTTTTCAGCCTCTTCAGCCGCGACTTCGTACCATGATTTTTCAAATTCGTCTAAAAATTCATCTGGCCATTGGTGGAATATCGTGCCGCGACTTTTTAATTCTACAATGGCTTCTGCTTGTAAGGCCTCACCTTCGGCGATAGCAAAGCGTATATTATCGCCACAAGTGGTGTTTATCTGTGCTTGTTGCTGTTCTGATAAACTATTCCATTTATCAAGATTAATCATCAACTCGAAGAAAGTGGATTGTTGATGCCAGCCCGGAAAATAATAATGTTTTATGATATTATCAAAACCAAGTTTCAAATCCACCGCAGGAACTGAAAATTCAGTTGCATCAA
>JABIPV010000315.1 GCA_018699075.1 Kordiimonadaceae bacterium
AGATGACATTAATTTTATTGATATTATTAGGGGCCGCTAAATTTGTTGGCCCGGATACTAACGTGACTTGTGCACCACGTTCCCATAGTGCTTTTGCAATGGCATATCCTTGTTTACCGGAGGAATGATTGGCAATATAACGTACGGGATCAATTGCTTCGTGAGTAGGTCCAGCGGTAATGGTAATTTTCTTATTTTTTAGCGGATTATTTTGTAATGTGCTTAAAAAAAAAGCTTCGATACTTGCAACCATGTCACTCACTTCCGCAAGGCGCCCTGTTCCCACTTCGCCGCAGGCCAGATCACCATCCGCAGGTGGGATAACAAGCGTGCCACGTTCAATTAATGTCGCTAAGTTATGCTGTGTCGCGGGGTGCCCCCACATTTGACTGTTCATGGTTGGGGCGATCATCACCGGCTTATCAGTGGCCAAAAGGGTCGTTGTTGCCAGATTGTCCGAAATTCCTGCTGCCATTTTTGCCATTAAATCTGCGGTCGCGGGAGCCACTAAAATAAGGTCATTTTCACGGGATAAACGGATATGCCCCATTTCGGCTTCATCAGTTAGGGAGAATAAATCCTGATACACTTTATTTTCACTAAGACTGCTGACCGATAAAGGGGTGACAAACTCTGAACCGCCTTTGGTAAGAACCGCTTGAATATGAACGCCGCGTTCTTTTAAACGACGGATTAGATCGAGACATTTATAAGCGGCAATGCCGCCGCCAATGATCAAAAGTATTTTTTTATTCTCTAGGATGTCCGCCACGTGTTGGCCTTTCATCTTTAATATTTATAGAGTTATTATTATATTAGAATAATATCACGGGTTCAATTTATCAACAGCATATAAATTGCATAACTAAATGCACTACCGTTTATGCCGCCTAAAATACCATACATAAACAGTTTTAAGGAACTTCTACGTCTTGATGAGCTGCTTTGCATTTCTTTAGCATGATGCATAAAGTCTTCTGCGTCTTCAATAATTTGTGGAAACCTTCCGACCATTTCAAAGACTTGTTTAGCGCTTTCTTTCATAATAGCCATCGGGTTTAAGTTTTCTTTGACCCATTTTTCAATTACTGGACGGGATACTTCCCACATGTTTATGTCTGGGTTTAAATTAAGCGCGACCCCTTCCGCAGTGACCATTGTTTTTTGCAAAAGAATCAATTGAGGTTGGGTTTGCATGTTAAACTTACTGGTGGTTTCAAAAAGTTGCCCCATTAATTTACCCGCTGATATTTCGCTTAACGGCTTACCAACTACCGGTTCTCCAATAGCACGGATCGCTTGCTGAAATTTAACGAAGTCCTGATCTTTGGGTACATATCCCATATCAAAATGCGCTTTAGTGATGCGGTCATAATCCTGATTAGCAAAACCATATAAAATGTCGGCGAGCGCGCGTCTGGTTCTAAGGTCTATCCGGCCCATTATACCAAAATCTATTGCCGTGACTTTATTATTGGTGCAGGCAAAAAGATTACCTTGATGCAGGTCTGCGTGAAAAAAACCATCATTTAACGCCTGACTTAAAAAACTTTGCACCAAATTCTTAGCGAGTATTTTTGGATCTAGATCTGCTTTTAGAATGGCGTCACGATTTTTGAAGGAAATGCCATCGACCCAATTAGTGGTTAGTACTTGGCGACTGGTACGGTCCCAGTCAACTTCCGGCACATTATAATGGGGATTTTCTTGTGTGTTTTGTTTAAGTTCCGCGGCGGCGGCGGCCTCAATTCTTAAATCCAACTCCAGCGAAATGACTTCAGCAATGGTTTCAACAACTTTACTAGGGCGAAGGCGTCGGGCTTCACTTGAAAAGACTTCAACCACTTTAGCAAGCCATTCAAAGGCTTCAAGATCACGGCTAAAAGCCTTGGCAATGCCAGGTCTTAATACTTTCACAGCTATTTTTCGGCCCCCAACGGATGTTGCCATATGAACTTGCGCGATAGACGCGGCGGCAATGGGTTGGTCTTCAAATTCTGAAAAAAGCTCATGAATCGGCGCGCCTAGATCACTTTCGATAATTTGTTTAGCTAGTGAGCTGTCAAAGGGGGGAACTTGATCCTGTAACTTTAATAAATCAAAGGCCACATCAGGGCCGATGATGTCTGGTCTTGTGGCAAGGGCTTGACCGATTTTAATAAAGCTTGGTCCTAAGTCCTGAAGAGCAATAACGAGGCGTGTTTCAGGGGTACCTTCGACATTATGGTTTAGTTTAATTTTGCTTAATTTTTCAAGGGCTTTTGGGCGTTCGCCAAATAGTTTAAGCAAATCCATTAATGCGTCATGCTTAGAAAGTGTATAGCCGATTTTTATCAGTCGGCAGATATGGAAGGCCCATTTAAACATCTGCTAAATCCGCCAGCCAGAATGAATGGCGACAATGCCACCGGATAAATTACGGTATGATGTTCTCTTAAAACCTGCGGCTTCGATCATGGCTTTAAATTTATCTTGAGAGGGAAAATTGCGAATGCTTTCCACCAAATACTGATATGATTCCTTATCGCCAGCAACAAGTTCGCCAAAATGAGGAATAAATTTAAACGAATAAACATCATAAATTGATTTAAGTATTGGAAGGTCAACCTTACTAAATTCAAGACACATAAAACGTCCACCAGGTTTTAAAACTCTGTGAGCTTCTTTAAGAGCCACGTCAATATGGGTGACATTTCTAATACCAAAGGCAATGGTATAGGCGTCGATGGATTGATCGGGTAAAGGGAGCATTTCTGCGTTGCCTGTGACCCAATCGATAGGGTCAAAAATACCTTCATCAAGGGCGCGGTTACGTCCAGCGTTTAACATATTTGCATTAATGTCACATATAGTTACTTTTGCAGGATTATCGTCTTCTGAAGTACGTTTCTTGGCTTGTTTTAAAAACCGAAAAGCGATGTCGCCAGTGCCGCCCGCCACATCCAACAGATGCATTCCCGGCGAGGGCCGCAGTTCACGGATGAAATCATTTTTCCACACCCGGTGTAATCCGCCGCTCATGACATCATTCATAATGTCATATTTTTCGGCCACGTTATCAAAAACACCACGGACTAATGATTGCTTTTCTGTTTCTTTTACTGTCGAAAAGCCGAAATGGGTAGTGTCTTCTTTTTTTGTATTTTGTTTATTTGTCATGTTGCGGAACATAGCGCAGTGTTGCATTCTGTTCCAGTAGAAA
>JABIPV010000362.1 GCA_018699075.1 Kordiimonadaceae bacterium
AATATTTTCTGGATTAAATTCTATGCTATGCCCCATAAGCGAAACCGCCCCAAGTAACGCAAGCGTAAGTCCAATAATAAATGTTTTGCTAAACCGATCTCCAAAAAACAAAAACCCACCCACGGCAGTAAAAATTACCGACATGTTGGCAAGTAATGTGGCATTAGCGACTGTTGTTAAATTAACAGCCCAATGCCACATAATTAAATCGGCAGCGAAGAAAAAACCCACCAACAAAAATGGCTGAAAGTCTTTTATATTCTTAAAAACAAACACTTGACCTTTATTTTTTTTCAAATCATACATTTGCCAAAGGATCAATAGAGGGATCGCTAAGGCAATCCGCCAAAACGCGGTTGAGGTCGGTGTTGTTTCTGCAAAGCGCATAAATATCGGTGATGTACCAATAGCAAGACCACCAATGATCAGGGCAACAAAAGCCCCCATATTAATATGGGGCACACCCACTGCGTCGATTTTTTCCACTTGATCAGTCACTTCACCACTCACCTTAAAATTTATTGTGATTACTTAAATTCCTGTGTAATCTGTTTTCTAATATAAACCTATAAAAAAATAATAAACTGGAATTAATATGACGTCGAACGGGACATATTGCGCAGAAGATCTCGCGGATATCAACACACCACTGCTTTATGATTATTGGTATGTTGCCGCTCTCGCCAGTGAAATCAGCCGTGACCTTATGGAACGCACAATCCTTGATCGCTCTCTGGTCATGTACCGCGATGAAGACGGCAATGCGGTGATATTGCAAAACCGCTGTGCCCACCGATCATTTCCGCTTGCAAAAAGTAATTTGGAACAAGGCGGCATCCGCTGTAAATATCACGGCATTAAATATAATCATGACGGTGAGATTACCGATGTCCCTTGCCAAAGCAAATGCCCTAAATCAGGTATTAAAAAATACATCACCCATGAAATTGGCCCGGTGGTTTGGGTGTGGATGGGCGACAATGATAAAGCCACGATTGATGACATCCCTGAACTTCCCGTTCACGATATGGATAAATGGGTACATGTGGTGGGAAAATATAACCATATGGAAGGCAGCTATATATTACTGCATGAAAACCTCTGTGATCTTTCCCACTTACCATTTTTGCACGCATCCACATTTAAAATGCCTGAAGCCTATACATCAACAGCGATTGAGGTCGAAAAATCCGGTGACCGCGTGACGTTTTACCGCAAAATGACCGGCTGGGAAGAACTCAAACCCTTTTTCCATCCTAATCTGGATTTTAGCGGCCAAGATTTCATTTATAAATCCGGCGGTGAATATATAACCCCCGCCACCAACAAAGGCTACGGCCTGATCATCCCCCTCGACGAAGACGGAAACGAGCAGCCCGAAGTCGGACACTATATCAGCCACTACCTTACTCCGGAAACACAGAGCAGCTGCCATTATTATTGGTTCCTCGCCAGAAATTACCAACTCGACGACGCCACCTACAGTGGAGCACAAGGAAAAATGATCCAAGACGGTTTCGACGAAGACTGCACCGCCATAAAACTATTGCAAGAAATGTTCGATAAAGACGGCCACGATTACAAAGAAATCGGCATACAGGCCGATAAGCCGGGAGTGATTATGCGCAAGATTATTAAGGGGTTGGTGGACTAAATTAAATCACATCAAATTATTCTTAAGAAAAATTTCCATTTCGTGAAATAACTTTATTTTATTATCATTCTGTAATAGAAAATGGGATTCATTTTCCAACTCAATATACTTATAATTTTTCTTAGTTTTTTGCAGTGATTTGACCATAGATTTACTGTGTTTAATATCCACCCGAATATCATTATTACCATGTGCCAATAATATAGGAATCTTTATTTTAATGGTTTGTTTACTAGGAGATCTTTCTTTTAAATAAGATTTAGGGCTATTTCCCATTACCCTCATTCTCAAAAGATCATTATCTGGAAAATTTTTATAAGTATTTATATATGAATTAATATCCGTAACAGGCGCATATGATATGGCACATCTATAAAGTTCAGGATCTTTTATAGCACCCATTAATGCTGCGTATCCTCCATAGCTCGCACCAACTATGCAAATTCTATTTGGATCAACTATTTTTTCTTTAACTAACCATTTTACGCCATCTGTCAAATCTTCTTGCATTTTACCTCCCCATTCTCCAATACTAAGATTGGTAAAAATATTACCATATCCTGTTGATCCACGAAAATTTGGTTGCAATACAACATATCCTCTATTCGCAAAAAATTGGGCCCAATCGTTATAACTCAATGCATCTCTTGCCCATGGTCCTCCATGAGGCATAATAATTCCTGGCATTTCACCGTAGATATTAATTGGCTTTGTAAGATAGGAATGAATTTCAAGTCCATCTCTAGAAAAATAGGTAATTGGTTCTACAGGGGACAAAGTAAAATTTTCCAATGCCTTAGAATTACTCACAAGAAGCTTAAATTCATCATTATTCTTATTATAAATATAATAATCAGTCGGAGAATGGTCATTACCTGATGCTACAACGCTATACTCGCCATTTTCATTATAATTTAAAATACGAATATTATTATCTATAAAATTTTGAGATAGTTTGTTAAAGAAATCTTCAAATTTTTTATCAAAAAATGAATACTGAAAAACATCATCAACATAATAAACAGCTAAAATTTTATTTTTAGAACGAGAATAAATTATATCTTCTACATCAACTCTTGGGTGTTCATAAATTTTTGATAATATTAAGTTTTTCTCATAATTATAATGATATATTTTTGCCCGACCTTTACCTATTGATGAGCTTACATACATTGTATTATCACTTAATCCTTGTTCTAAAGGTGTGAAATAGCCTGTTTTAAACAAGGGTCTATCACTTATATCTACTAACTCATCATCATCTTGATTTCTTATTAGTAACTTGCTCTCACCGTCACTCATCCCATGCCCCATTAAAGGCTTTCCGTCTCTATCAACTAACCATGACGTGATCGGTTTTTGAGCTTTTACGATTTTTTCTGAAATTCCTGAATGAATATTGACTTTAAATACTGCGGGATAAATACCTTTCTTTTCAGGATAAGAGATTAATATATGATCCGGATTATCCGGAAGCGAGTGGATTACATTAGTTTGTTGGTTCGCAACCATTAAATTTATAGGGTAAGATTGATGTGCCCCTGATTTGTTAGACACTTTATGACTTCATTATTGTTTGTTGTTCAAAATCTATCGGTGACAACAATCCGTTGTTACCATGCTTTCTCTTTGGATTGTAGAAAAACTCGATATAATCAAATATGTCATCA